>NZ_JBHWIR010000008.1:77522-81367 GCF_042731835.1 Kitasatospora sp. NPDC059817
GGCGCGGTGGGGGTGGGGGTGGGGGGGGCGGGGGGGGGTGTGTGGGGGCGCCGCGCGCGGGGCCGCCCCCCCCCCCCCCCCCCCGCGTCAGCCTTCCAGCGCACCCGGCACCGGATCATCGCCCTGGGACACGAACTGTCGGTACGTCAGAAGTACGTCGGGAGCAGTGGCCCCGCTGCCCGGCGTACCGCCCGAGCAGTAACCGGACCCCGAGCCCGGGGCGCGCCCGGGTCAGCTGCTCGGGCGCGGGGACGGCAGGGCCGCGGAGCCCGCCGCCAGGGGCCATTCGCGGTGGAACGGCGGCAGCGGGTACGTGCCCTCGATGACCGGGGTGCCGAAGACCTTGAGGTGGGCGAGCAGCGAGCCGGTCAGGTCGACGCCGCCGACCAGCGACCAACTCCCTTGGGCCTGCGGCGGGTTGCCGGAGGAGTCGGCGGTCAGCGAGCCCTCGGCCTGGGCCCGCAGGTAGGGGGCGACGGTGGTCTGGACGCCGACGGTGTCGTAGAGGCCGACGGAGACCTCGGCGCCGAGCGCGGCCCGCACGCCGGCCTTGCCGGTGAGGCGCACCCGGATCGGGGAGACCTTGGTGTCGGCGTCGGTGGTCGGGGTCCAGCCCTTGCCGCCGGTGTAGTCGGCGCGGACGGCCCAGGTGCCGGTGGCCTCCTGTTCGGCCTCCAGGTGGACCTGGCCGTCGGCGCTGACCTCCAGGTAGCAGGTGAGCTTCAGGTTGACCACGACGGGCAGTCCGGCGACGGTGAGCACCGGGCTGGCCTGCAACGTGGCGAAGGGCAGCCGGACGGGCGCGGCGCCGGTGCTGCGCGCGACGTCGCCGGTGACCTTCCACTGGGCGTGGGCGCCGAGGTCGAAGCCGATGGAGGCCGTGCGCGGGCTGCCGGCGGCGGCGCCGTGGTAGGCGAAGTGGACGGCCGGGTGCAGCTGGAGGGAGCCGGAGGCGTCCACGCTCGCGCCGTCGGGCAGCGGGACGGGGGCCTTGACGTCGACCTCCAGGGTGCCGGAGGCGTCGGCCTTCACGCCGCCGCCGTCCGCACCGACGACGGCCTTGAGGTCCTTGACCAGCGGGGTGACGGTGATGCCGTGCGGGTCGACGGGCACCTGGCCGTCGGCCTCGGTGCCGCCGAGGAGTTCGGCGAGGGTGGCGGGGCGGGTGGTCAGGTTGAGGCTGGCGCCCGCGCCGGGGCGGACGCCGGTGACGGCGACCAGCGCGCCCTGGGGCGCGGCGGCGGTGGGCGGGCTGGCGATGAGCTGCCCGGGCTGGACGGCGGGGGCGGGGGTCGGCGTCGCGCCAGCGGTCGCGGTGGGCCCGGCGGCCGGTGGCGCCGAGAGGACGGCCGTGCCGCCCGCCGGGTCGTAAGCGGTGAGCTGGAGGTTCTGCCCGGCGGGGGTGGCCGCGCCGCCGTCCTTGGCGGGGGCGGCGACGGCGGCCTGCCGGTCGCCGGCCGGGGCGGCGGTGACCGGCGCACCGGCGGCGCCGGCGGCACCGGTCTGCCGTGCGGTGGCGGCCGCGGTGGTCGGGGCGGCGGCGGCCCGGGCGCGGGGGGTGCCGGCGGCCGGGGCCGTCGGGGCCTGGCCGCCGGCGGCGGCCGTGGTCGTGGTCGTGGTCGTGCCGGTGGTGACGGCCGCTTCGGTGGTGCCGGCGGCGGCCTGCGGAGTGCCGGAGGTGGTCGGCCCGCAGGCGGCGACCCCGGCGAGGGCGAGGGTGAGGAGGGCGGGGCCGAGGGCCCTGCCTATGGAGCTTTTGAACACGCGGCGTCATGTTACTGACGGGGAATAAGTTTGTCGAAGACAGGCCAAGCAGGGTAAAAGGCGCAGGTCAGACCAGCCGGGCCACGGGCAGCGGAGCTCCCGGCAGCGGGCCCACCACGGCGTCCGCCGCCAGCTCGGCCAGGTACCGGGAGCGGGGTACCGGCTCGGCGCCGAGACTGCGGATGTGCGGACTGTCCCACTGGGCGTCGAGCAGCCGCCCGCCGGCCGCGCCGAAGCGCGCCCCGAGGTCGGCGACGGCGACGCGGGCGGCGTCGGGGCGGCGGTGGAACATCGAGTCGAGGCTGAGGACGGGCCCGGCGGCGACGCCGAACACCCCGCCGATCAGCTCCTCGCCCTCCCACACCTCGCCGCTGTGGGCGGCCCCGAGCACATGCAGCTGCTCCAGTGCGGCCCGTAACTCCGCTGTCAGCCAGGCTGGTTGGCGGTCCTCGGCACAGCGGGCCAGCACCTCGCCGAAGGCCCGGTCGGCGCTGGTCCACCACTGCGGCCGGTGGCGCAGCCGCCGGGCGAGGCGGCTGCCGAGCCGGACGCCGTCGGGCGGCAGGACGGGCCGGGGGTCGGGCGACCACCAGGCCAGCGCGTACGGGTCGTCCCCGCCGGGCAGCAGCACCACCTCGCCCGCCTCGACGGCCTGTTCGTAGCGCGCCTCGTTGTAGGCGCCGGCGTACTCGTCCGCCGCGGGCATCGGGAACAGGCCGCGGCGGTACGCCGCCAGCAGGTCCGGCGCGCCGAGACCGGCGCCGAACGCCACCGGCCCGTCCCCGGGCCCGCGTTGGACGTCCAGCCCATCGAAGGGGCTCATGCCGGCGGCCCGAGGAAGCCCTCCGCCGCCAGCCGGTCCAGGTAGTGGTCGAGCAGGCCGGCGTCGACGGCGGGCAGGTCGATCCCGCTGCCGGCGAGCGCGGCATTGGTGTTGGCGCGGTCGAACAGCGGGAAGACGGGCCGGAAGTACAGCTCGCTGATCGACAGCGCCGATCCGGGGGCGCGGTCGACGAACAGCGGGACGAACGGCGTGACGGGGTGGGCGGGGTGCCCGGCGGCGAACCGGACCAGGCCCTGCACCCAGTCACCGTACGGGAGTTCGGCGATCGGGTGGCCTCGGGCCCGGAGCCGTTCGGCGAGGTCGGCGAGGTCGGCGGGGCGCGGCGAGGTGAGGTGGTAGACCTCGCCGTCGGCGGGGGCGTGGGCGGCGATGTGGGCGACGGCGCGCGCGAAGCGGTCGGCCGGGACGAAGTCGAGCGGCAGCAGCACGTCCGGGCAGGTGCCGCTGTCCGCCAGGTACGCGATGAGCGCGCAGATCTCGGTGCCGGTGTTCATCACGCCGGTGGCGAGGTCCCCGGTGACGTCGTTGGTGCGCAGCACGGTGACCGGGAGCCCGGCGGCGGCCGCCTCGTGCAGCAGTTGTTCGGCGACCCACTTGCTCTCGACGTAGCCGACGCCGAGCCGGTCGGGGTGGGCGAGCGGGGTCCGTTCGGTGACCTCGCGGACGCCGGCCGCGCCGAAGCCGGCCAGCACGGCGAGGGTGGACAGGTAGTGCACGGGCACGCCCCGGCTGTGCCCGGCGAGGCGGATGATCTCGCGGGTGCCGCCGACGTTGGGCGCGCGCAGCTGGTGGTACGGGTAGAGGAAGTTGACCTGCCCGCCGAGGTGGTGGACGGCGTCCAAAGTCCCGGCCAGCCCGTCGAACTGACGCTGCGTCAGCCCGAGTCGGGGTGCGGCGAGGTCGCCGACCAGCGGCACCACCCGGGTGTCGGTGAGGTCGTGCCGCAGGAAGCGCTGCTGGGCGGCGCGCAGGCGTTCCAGCGCGTGCTCCTCGTCGGGGGCGCGGACCAGGCAGTGGATCCGGGCCCGGGTGGTGGCGAGCAGGGCGTGCAGCAGGTGGGCGCCGCAGAAGCCGGTGGCGCCGGTGAGCAGGATCTCGGCGGGTTCGGCGCGGCTGGGCGCCGGGCTCCAGGACTGCTGGACGGGGTGGGCGAGCCGGGCTTCGGCGGCCCAGTCGACGGCGGCCTCGGCGGAGCCGGGGCTGGGGCCGGCGCCGGCGGCGCGGGCGGCGCGGGCGG
>NZ_JBHWIR010000009.1:0-22679 GCF_042731835.1 Kitasatospora sp. NPDC059817
CCGTCGGCGGGCCGCCGCGCAGCGCGCCGCCGACCCGGCCGAAGGCGCGGCCGGCGCCGCCGTAGCGGCCGCGCGGGGTCGCCCGGGGCGCGCGGTGGGCGGTGGCACCGGCCGTCCGGCCGGAGCCGAGCAGGGCGCGCAGCGGGGCGAGGGTGTCGTTGGTGACGTACCCGGCCCAGACGAGGTCCCAGAGTGCCTCGACGATCTCCGGCTCCGGGGTCTCCTCCGGCAGCTGCTGGACCAACTGGCGGAAGAACAGGCCGTAGCCGCCGGCCAGCGCCGCCAGCAGCGCGCTGTGCACGGGGGTGAGCGCGGGCGGGACGGGCTCGGGGCGCAGCAGGTGGGCGTGCTCGGCCAGGTGCAGGCTGAGCCAGCCGTCCTTGCCGGGCAGCGCGCCGGCCCCGCACCAGCCGATCTCGCCGGCCGCCGTCAACTCGTCCAGCAGGCCGGGGGAGTAGCCGGTGAGCCGGGCCGGGAGGATCAGCTTCTCCAGGGCGGAGGCGGGCAGGGCGGTGCCCTGGAGCTGTTCGACCACCCGGAGCAGGCCGTCCGGGCCGCTCAGCCGGTGGCCGGCCAGGTGCTGCCACTGCGGGAGGAACGCGGCCAGGGCGCGCGGCGGGACGGGTTCGACCTCCTGGCGCAGGGCTGCCAGCGAGCGGCGGCGCAGCCGGCGCAGGACCTCGGCGTCGCACCACTCGGTGGTGGTGTGGTCGGGAGGAGTGGCGCCTAGCGCCTCCGGAGAAGGGGGCCGGCGGGCGACGGGTGGGCGGAACTGGCCCTGGACCAGGCGGCCGGCGGCGGTGAGCCGGTGCAGGGTGCCGGTGACGACGGCGGTGCCGAGGCCGAAGCGGGCGGCCGCCTCGGCGGCGGCGAACGGGCCGTGGGTGCGGGCGTAGCGGGCGAGCAGGTCGCCCAGCGGATCCTTGACCGGCTCGGTGAAGGCCTCGGGGACGCCGACCGGCAGCGGGGTGCCGAGCGCGTCGCGCAGCCGCCCGGCGTCCTCGACGGCGGACCAGCGCCGCTCGCCGGCGATCCGGACCTGGATCACCCGGCGGGCGGCCTCCAACTCCAGGGCCCAGAGCGGCTCGGCGCCGCGGGCCGCCAGCTCGGCCTCGGTGAGCGGGCCGAGCAGGCGCAGCGCGTCGGCGACGCCCTCGGCGTCCTTGATCCGGCGCTCGGGGGTGAGGCGCTGGAGCTCGGCCTCCAACTCGGCGAGCACCTGCGGGTCGAGCAGTTCGCTCAGCTCGGCCTGGCCGAGGAGTTCGGACAGCAGCCGGGAGTCGAGCGAGAGGGCGGCGGCGCGGCGCTCGGCGAGCGGGGAGTCCCCCTCGTAGAGGAACTGGGCGACGTAGCCGAACAGGAGGGAGCGGGCGAAGGGCGAGGGCTCGGGGGTGGTGACCTCGACCAGGCGGACGGCGCGGGATTCGAGGTCGCCCATCAGCTCGACCAGGCCCGGCACGTCGAAGACGTCCTGGAGGCACTCGCGGACGGCCTCCAGGACGATCGGGAACGAGCCGTACTCGGAGGCGACTTCGAGCAGTTGGGCGGCGCGTTGGCGCTGCTGCCAGAGCGGGGTGCGGCGGCCGGGGCTGCGGCGCGGGAGCAGCAGGGCACGGCCGGCGCACTCGCGGAAGCGGGAGGCGAACAGGGCGGAGCCGCCGACCTGGTCGGTGACCAGCTGCTCGATCTCGGCGGCGTCGAACAGGGCGGCGTCGGCGCCGACCGGGGCCTCGTCCGAACCGGACCGCTCCGGGGGGCTGGTGAAGTCGAAGTCGGTGGCGAGGAGGTCGGCGTCCGGCAGGCGCAGCACGATGCCGTCGTCGGCGTGCATGACCTGGGGGTCGAGGCCGTGTTTCTCGCGCAGCCGGGCGCCGAGCGCGAGCGCCCAGGGGGCGTGCACCTGGGCGCCGAAGGGGGAGTGGATGACGATCCGCCAGTCGCCGAGCTCGTCCCGGAAGCGCTCGACGACGATGGTGCGGTCGTCCGGGAGGTGGCCGGTGGCGGCGCGCTGCTGGGCGAGGTAGTCGAGCAGGTTGGCGGCGGCCCAGTCGTCCAGGCCGGCCCGGTGCAGCCGGGCGGTGGCGGCCGCGGGCTGCAGGGCGCCCAGCTCGCGGGTGAACGCGCCGAGGGCGCGGCCGAGTTCGAGCGGGCGGCCGAGGGTGTCGCCCTTCCAGAACGGGAGCCGGCCGGGCACGCCGGGGGCGGGGGTGACCAGCACCTTGTCGTGGGTGATCTCCTGGATCCGCCAGGAGGTGGTGCCGAGGGTGAACACGTCGCCGACGCGGGACTCGTAGACCATCTCCTCGTCGAGCTCTCCGACCCGGCCGCCGCCTTTTTTAGGGTCGGCGCCGGCGATGAAGACGCCGAACAGGCCGCGGTCGGGGATGGTGCCGCCGGAGGTGACGGCGAGCCGCTGGGCGCCGGGGCGGCCGGTCACGGTGCCGGCCACCCGGTCCCAGACCACCCGGGGGCGCAACTCGGCGAAGGCATCGGAGGGGTAGCGGCCGGCCAGCATGTCGAGCACGGCCTCGAAGGCGGACTGCGGGAGGGTGGCGAAGGGCGCGGCGCGGCGGACCACGGTGAGCAGGTCGTCCACCGGCCAGGCGTCCAGTGCCGTCATCGCGACCAGTTGCTGGGCGAGCACGTCCAGCGGGTTGCGCGGGACGCGCAGCGCTTCGATCCGGCCGGCCCGCATCCGCTCGGTGACCACGGCGGACTGCACCAGGTCCCCGCGGTACTTGGGGAAGAAGACGCCGGTGGAGACGGCGCCGACCTGGTGGCCGGCCCGGCCGACCCGTTGCAGGCCGGAGGCGACCGAGGGCGGGGACTCGACCTGGACGACCAGCTCGACGGCGCCCATGTCGATGCCCAGTTCCAGGCTGGAGGTGGCGACCACGGCGGGCAGCCGGCCGGCCTTCAACTCCTCCTCGACCAGCGCCCGCTGCTCCTTGGAGACCGAGCCGTGGTGGGCGCGCGCGATGACCGGCGGGGCGCCCTTGGCGACGCCGGACTCGGCCATCAGCTGGGCGGGGGAGTGCGCCTCGGGCAGCGGCTCACCGGTGGCCCGTTCGAGGGCGATCTCGTTCAGCCGGTTGCACAGGCGCTCGGCGAGGCGGCGGGAGTTGGCGAAGACGATGGTCGAGCGGTGCGCCTGCACCAGGTCGACGATCCGCTCCTCGACGTGCGGCCAGATCGACGCCTGCCGCTGCGGGTCGGCGTCGGAGGAGGCGCCGGTGGCCGGGGCCGCGGGCAGGTCGTCCAGGTCGGGGACGGGGACGACCACCGACAGGTCGAACTCCTTGGCGGCGGCGGGCTGGACGACGACGGCGCCGCGCTGCGGGCTGAGGTAGCGGGCCACCTCCTCGACCGGGCGGACGGTCGCGGACAGGCCGATCCGGCGGGCCGGGCGCTCCAGCAGTTCGTCCAGCCGCTCCAGGCTGAGCGCGAGGTGGGCGCCGCGCTTGGTGCCGGCGACGGCGTGCACCTCGTCGAGGATCACCGTGTCGACGCCGCGCAGCGCCTCCCGGGAGGCGGAGGTGAGCAGCAGGAACAGCGACTCGGGGGTGGTGATCAGGATGTCCGGCGGGTGGGTGGCGAAGCGGCGGCGGTCGGCGGCGGGGGTGTCGCCGGAACGGGTGGCGACCTGGACCTCGGGCTCGGGCAGGCCGAGCCGGACGGCGGCCTGGCGCAGGCCGGTCAGCGGGGCGCGCAGGTTGCGCTCGACGTCCACCGCGAGGGCCTTGAGCGGTGACACGTACAGGACCCGGCAGCGGCGCTTGGGGTCCGCCGGGGGCGGGGTGCTGCTCAGCCGGTCCAGGGCGGAGAGGAAGGCGGCGAGCGTCTTGCCGGAGCCGGTGGGGGCGACCACCAGGACGTCGGTGTCCTGCCGGATGGCGCGCCAGGCCTCGGCCTGGGCGGTGGTGGGGGCGGAGAAGGCGCCGGTGAACCAGGCCCGGGTGGTCGGGGCGAATCCGGCCAGGGGGTCGTCGTTCGGCGGGGTCGGGTGCGGGGGCGCCATGCCCCCATGGTGCCGGGTGGCACCGACAACCGGGGTGGGGGAGCGGAGGTCGCACGGGTGTGGTGAGCATGGGTGTAGTTAAAGGAGCAAAAAGGCAAATCCGCTCATATGGTGATGAATCAGGCCAGTGACCCACCCCCGACCCACCGGACCGACGAGCGGAGACCGTGCGATGGCGCAGGTGAACCCGTCCGGCGGTCCCGCCCGTGCCGCCCGCCGCCGCGTCCGCGGGCCCGCCCGGGCGCTGCTCGCGATGCTGCTCACCGCACTCGTGGTCGGCGGCGCCGTCCCGTACGTCTCCGGATCCGGCCGGCCCTACCTCAGCTACCTGGTGCTCGCCGAGCAGGAGGACGCCGCCGGGGCCGCCCTGGCCGGGGCCGAGAGCCGGGCGGCGGGCGGGCAGGTGGTCCAGGAGTACCCGCAGATCGGGGCCGTCCTGGCGTACGCCACCGGCGGCTTCGCGGGCACGCTGCGGGCCCGGCCCGGGATCGCCGCCGTCGGCACCACCCGGACCGAACCGGTGGTCGCCCCGCCCCGCCTGCTGGACGGCGCCGGGGACTTCGCCGCCGGTACCGACCGCGCCGACCGCGCCGGCCGCAGCAGCACCGATCACGCCCGTCGCAGCACCGACAGCGCCCGGCGCGACAGCACCGACCGGGAGGACGGCGGCACCGTCACGGTGCCCGACCCGAGCGAGGGCGACCCGTGGAACCTCGCCATGCTCGGCGGCGCCGGCGCCCGGGCCGGCGACACCTCCACCGGGATCCGCGGTCCCGCCGGCGCGCCGACCGCCGACGCACTGCACAAGGTGCTGGTCGCGGTGCTCGACTCCGGCGTCGACGACACCCACCCCGACCTGCGCGCCGCCGTCGACCCGAAGGCCTCCGTCTCCTGCGCCGACGGCCGGCCCGACGCCCGCTCCGGCTCCTGGCGGCCCGACCCCGGGGTCAGCGAGAGCGGCCACGGCACCCACGTCGCCGGGATCGTCGGCGCCACCCGGGACGGCCACGGCATCACCGGGGTCGCGCCGGGCGTGCGGATCGCCGCCGTCCGGCTGCTCGGACCGCTCGGCCAGTACTACGCCGAGAACATCGTCTGCGGCATGCTCTGGGCCGCCGACCACGGCGCCAAGGCGATCAACAACAGCTACTTCGCCGACCCGTGGAAGTACAACTGCCCGGAGGACCAGGACCAGGCCGCGCTGATCGCCGCCGTCGGCCGGGCCTCCGGCTACGCCCAGCGCAAGGGTGCCGTCGTGGTCGCCTCGGCGGGCAACGACGGGCAGGACCTCGGCGCCACCCGGACGGACGAGCGCAGCCCCAACGACCGCGTCTCCGGCCCGGCCCGCTCCCGCTACCTGGGCACCGAGTGCATCCGGCTGCCCGGCGAACTGCCCGGCGTCGTCACCGTCACCGCCGTCAACCGGGACGGCCGCCCGTCCGGCTATTCGAACTACGGCCGCGGCCGGGTCTCGCTGGCCGCCCCCGGCGGCGACCCGGACAGCGGGCCGCAGGGCGCGATCGTCTCCGACTGGCCGGGCGGGCAGTACGCGGCACTGGCCGGCACCTCGATGGCGGCGGCGCACGTCACCGGCGCGGTCGCGGTGGCCGCCGCCCTGCACCCGGACTACGGCTCCGGCCCGCTCGCCGCCCTGCTCGCCGGCACCGCGGCGGCCGCCTGCCCACCCGGGCCGTACGCCTGCGGGGCCCGGCAGTACTTCGGTGCCGGGCTGCTCGCGCTGCCGCGCTGAGGCGGGCGGAAAACCGGGTGACGCCGCCCGGGCGGGTCGGTGAGGATCGGGGCGTGACCGTCTTCCTCACCACCGAGCGGCTGGTGCTGCGCCGCTTCACCGCAGCGGACGTCGACCACCTGGTCGAACTGGACGGCGACCCGGAGGTGATGCGCCACCTCACCGGCGGGCGGCCGACCGCGCGGGAGCAGGTCGAGGGCGAACTGCTGCCGCTGTACCTCGCGCACTACCGGCGGTACGGCGACCTCGGCTGGTGGGCGGCCGAGGAGCGGGCCGGCGGGGCCTTCCTGGGCTGGTTCGAGTTCCGGCCGACGCGGGAGGGCGACCGCTCCGAGGTCGAGCTGGGGTACCGCCTGCGCCGGGCCGCCTGGGGGCTCGGGTACGCGACGGAGGGGGCGCGGGCGCTGGTCCGCCGCGGCTTCACCGCACTGGGCGTGCGGCGGGTGGTGGCGTACACGATGACGGTCAACGCGGGCTCGCGGCGGGTCATGGAGAAGACCGGGCTGTCGTTCGTCCGCACCTTCCACGAGGACTACCCGGAGGCGATCCCCGGCAGCGAGCACGGCGAGGTCGAGTACGCGCTGACGGCCGGGCAGTGGCGGGCCCGGGACGGCGCCGCGCGGTCCGGGATACTGGAGCCATGAGGCTGACGGAGTTCTGGCGACGGATGCACGCACACTTCGGGGAGACGTACGCGGAGTCCTTCGCCTCCGACCATGTGATGAGCGAACTCGGCGGGCGGACGGTGCGGCAGGCGCTGGAGTCGGGCTGGGAGGCCAAGGACGTCTGGCGGGTGGTCTGCGAGACCCAGGGCGTCTCCGGCGTGCTGCGCTGACCACCGCCCGCCCGCGGGACCGACCCCGCCCCGGCGGGGTGCCCGGTGCTCGGGCGGCTCCGGGGGATGGGTGAGACTGTCGGAGTGACAAGCAGCGCAGAAGCACAGAATTCGGACAGGACGGCGCGGGTCGCCGACGAGGCTCCGGGCCCGCCGCCCGAACCGCGGCTGCCGGAGGGCGAGGCCGGCGGCCTCTGGGGTGGCGGGATGCCGCGCTGGCTGCCCCGGGCGATGGTGCTGGCCCTGGTGCTGGTCGGGCTGTTCCAGCTCGCCGACTGGGCCTTCCACCAGCTGATCGACCTCTTCGTGATGCTGCTGGTGGCCTTCTTCCTCTCGCTGGCGCTGGAGCCGGCCGTCGACCGGATGGCGGCGCGCGGGGTGCGTCGCGGGATCGGCACCTTCCTGGTGTTCGTCGCGGTGGGGATCGCGGTGATCGGGTTCCTCGCGGCGCTCGGCACGCTGCTGGTCGATCAGGTCGCGAAGATCGCCGGGGACCTGCCGCACCTGGTCGACAACCTGATCAACTGGGTGAACCGGACGTTCCATCAGGACCTGTCGCTGGGCGAGCTGCAGAAGAAGCTGCTCAAGGACTCCGGCGCGATCGAGAGCTACGCCCAGCAGGCCGCCGACAACGTCTGGGGCCTCTCCTCCACCGTGATCGGCGGGCTCTTCCAGGCCTTCACGGTCGGGCTGTTCACCTTCTACTTCACCGCCGAGGGCCCGCGGGTCCGCCGGACGGTCTGCTCGATGCTGCCGCCCGCCAAGCAGGGCGAGGTGCTGCGGGCCTGGGAGATCGCCCTCGCCAAGACCGGCGGCTACCTGTACTCCCGGGCGCTGCTCGCGGTGGTCTCCGCGGCCGGGCACTGGGTGATGTTCGCGCTGCTCGACCTGCCGTACGCGGCCGCGCTGGCGGTCTGGGTCGGCGTCATGTCGCAGTTCGTGCCGACCATCGGGACGTACCTGGCCGGCGCGCTGCCGGTGCTGGTGGCGCTCACCGTGCAGCCGGTGGACGCGCTCTGGGTGCTGATCTTCGTGGTGGTCTACCAGCAGGTCGAGAACTACCTGTTGCACCCGAGGATCACCGCGCGGACGGTGGACGTGCACCCGGCGGTCGCGTTCGGCGCGGTGATCGCGGGCGCGGCGCTGCTCGGCGCGGTGGGCGCGCTGATCGCCATCCCGGCGGCGGCCACCTTGCAGGGCTTCGTCGGGACGTACGTGCGGCGGTACGAGGTGGCCACCGACCCGCGGATCGACCGGGGCGAGCAGCGGCGGGCCCGGCGGGAGCTGCGCCGGGAGGCGGCGCGGCGGCTGCGGCGGATGGTCGGCGGCGACGGGAGGTGACCCGGCCGGTGGTGGTGGCACCGTTCGGACGTGCGAAGCTTGAATCGAACATTTGTTCTCTGTACTCTCCGGCGAGGAGTTTTCCACAGGCGGAGCCGGGTCGGGCTCGTTTGTCAGTGGGACGCGCTAGCGTCGAGGACGATGAAGCGCACAGCACAGAACCCGAGGGTGGAAGCCATGGCAGGTACGGACCGCGAGAAGGCCCTTGAGAACGCACTCGCTCAGATCGAGCGGCAGTTCGGCAAGGGCTCGGTGATGCGCCTGGGCGAGAAGGCCAACGAGCCGATCGACGTGATCCCCACCGGGTCCACCGCCCTGGACGTCGCCCTCGGTGTCGGCGGTATCCCGCGCGGCCGGGTGGTCGAGATCTACGGCCCCGAGTCCTCCGGCAAGACCACCCTGACCCTGCACCTGGCGGCCAACGCCCAGCGGGCCGGCGGCACGGTCGCCTTCGTCGACGCGGAGCACGCGCTCGATCCCGAGTACGCCAAGAAGCTCGGCGTGGACACCGACGCCCTGCTGGTCAGCCAGCCGGACACCGGTGAGCAGGCGCTGGAGATCACGGACATGCTGATCCGCTCCGGCGCTGTCGACCTGATCATCATCGACTCGGTCGCGGCGCTCGTCCCGCGTGCGGAGATCGAGGGCGAGATGGGTGACTCGCACGTCGGTCTGCAGGCCCGGCTGATGAGCCAGGCGCTGCGCAAGATCGCCGGTGCGCTGAACCAGTCGGGCACCACGGCGGTGTTCATCAACCAGCTGCGCGAGAAGATCGGCGTCATGTTCGGCTCGCCGGAGACCACGACCGGTGGCCGGGCGCTGAAGTTCTACGCCTCGGTCCGGCTGGACATCCGCCGGATCGAGACCCTGAAGGACGGCACTGAGGCGGTCGGCAACCGCACCCGCGTCAAGGTGGTCAAGAACAAGGTCGCCGCGCCGTTCAAGCAGGCCGAGTTCGACATCCTCTACGGCATCGGCATCAGCCGCGAGGGCGGCCTGATCGACATGGGCGTCGAGCACGGCTTCATCCGCAAGTCCGGTGCCTGGTACACCTACGAGGGCGACCAGCTCGGCCAGGGCAAGGAGAACGCCCGCAACTTCCTGCGGGACAACCCGCAGCTCGCCGACGAGATCGAGCGGAAGATCAAGGGCAAGCTCGGCATCGGCCCGAAGACCGAGGAGCCGGCCGAGGGCGAGGCGGCGGCTGCTGCCGCCGACGGCGCCGCGAAGCCGATCACCGCGACCGCCGCCAAGACGGCCGCGGCGAAGAAGACGGCGGCGGCCGCCAAGGCCTGAACCGTTGACGCAGCACGACGCAGTGGGTGAGGGCGGCCCGGCGGGTCCGGACGGCGACGACTACGGGCCGCCGGACTGGTTCGCCGCCGTGGAGGGGGAGCCGGAGCCGCCGTTCGAGGCGACGCCCCGGGCGCGGTCGCAGTCCCGGAAGGGGCGGCGGCGGGAGCGGTCCTCCGCCGCACAGTGGGCATCCGGTTCGGAGCCGGAGTTCGACCGGGAGCCGGCCCGGGCGGTGCGCGGCGCGGCGCCCGGGCCGGCACCGGCGGAGCCGTCGGTCGGCGAGCTCGGGCTGGTCTCCGCCTCAGAACTGCCCACCGGCCGCCGCAGGCGGCGCTCGGCACTGGCGGCCGAGGAGTTCGACGAGGCCGGCTCCGCGGCGGCCGGCGAGGACCGGAGCGAGGCCGGGGCGGTCGGTCACGGGGGTGTGACCGCCCCGGCCCCGCACACCGGTCTCGGCGCGCGTCGTGGGCGGCGCGCTGCGGCCGGGCGCTCCGCCGGGCACGCCTCGGACGAGACAGGCGCTCCGGGCGACGCGCACGACCCCTCCGCCCGTACCGGCCGAACCGGGCGGAAGCGGGCCGGGGCCGAGGAGACGGCCGATCCCGAGACCCGCGCCCGCGACATCTGCCTGCGGCTGCTCACCGGCGCCGCCAAGAGCCGCAAACAGCTCGCCGACGCCCTGCGCAAGCGGGAGATCCCGGACGACGTCGCCGACGAGGTGCTCACCCGGCTCGAAGAGGTCGGGCTGATCGACGACGCGGCCTTCGCCGCGGCCTGGGTGGAGTCCCGGCACGCCGTCCGGGGCCTGTCCCGGCGGGCGCTGGCCCAGGAACTGCGCACCAAGGGGGTGGCCGCGGACCTGGTCGAACAGGCCGTCGCCCAGCTCGACCACGACGACGAGACCGAGGCCGCCCGGGCGCTGGTCGACCGCAAGCTGCGGTCCACCCGGGGGCTGGACCCGCAGGTCCGGATGCGGCGGCTGGTCGGCGTGCTGGCCCGGCGCGGCTACTCCGAGGGGCTGGCGTTCCGGGTGGTGCGGAGCGCGCTGGACGAGGAGGAGCCGGGCGAACCGTCAGGAACCGGGAGGGACTAGTGGCCGTCCGGTAGCCATTGCGTACGCTTCTTGGTCCAGTCCAGGTCGAGTCTTGACCGTTTCGTGACCCGCACCTAGCCTCGCACTCAGTGCGGGGGCGCTTCCGGACGGCGGTCCACGCCGGGCGGCGGACAGCGGTGACGGGGAGTGGGCGGCATGAGGATCTCTGCGGGCACCGGACCGGACGCCTCCCTGCTGCCACTCGCCGGGTCGGCCGGCGTCGTCCTGCTGCTCCTCGCCGTCCTGGTCGGGCTGCTGGCCAAGCGGCTCCGGGCCGCCCAGCGGCGCGCCGGCGTCGAGGCCGAGCGCGTCCGCGGCTGGGCCGAGCAGCAGACCTCCCGGCAGCGGGCCGAACTCGCCCGGCGCGAGGAGCAGTTGGCCGAGGAGCTGCGCCGGGTCCGGACCAGGGAGGACGAACTCGCCGCGCGCTCCGCCGAACTGGAGCGCACCCGGGGCGAGGCCGAGGCGCTGGTGACCCGCCGGGTGGCGGTGCTGGAGCGGGCCGGCGGACTCTCCGCCGAGCAGGCCCGCGCCGAACTCCTGCGCGAGGCCGCGACCACGGCCCGGCGGGAGGCCGCGGTCACGGTCCGGGAGATCGAGCGCGAGGCCAGGGAGGAGGGCGAGCGCCGGGCCCGAGGCATCCTCGCCGGGGTGATCCAGCGGCTGGCGTCGGTGCAGACCGCCGAGACGGCGGTCACCGTCTTCCGGCTGCCGAGCGAGGACATGAAAGGCCGGATCATCGGCCGCGAAGGCCGCAACATCCGTGCCTTCGAGGCGGTCACCGGCGTCAACCTGATCATCGACGACACCCCCGCGACGGTGCAGCTCTCCTGCTTCGACCCGGTCCGCCGGGAGACCGCCCGGCTCACCCTGGAACAACTGGTCGAGGACGGCCGGATCCACCCGACCCGGATCGAACACGTCCACGAGCGCAGCCGCGAGGAGGTCGAGCAGTGCTGCGTCCGGGCCGGTGAGGACGCCCTGCTGGACGCCCGGGTCGGCGGGATGCACCCCGAGCTCGTCCGCACCCTGGGCAGTCTGCGCTACCGGGTCTCGTACGGGCAGAACGTGCTCGGGCACCTGCTGGAGTCCGCGCACCTGGCCGGGATGATGGCCGCCGAGCTCGGGGTGGCCCCGGAGCCGGTGCGGCGGTCGGCGCTGCTGCACGACATCGGCAAGGCGCTCACCCACGAGGTCGAGGGCAGCCACGCGGCGGTCGGCGCGGACTTCGCCCGCCGGCACGGGGAGTCCCCGGAGGTGGTGCATGCGATCGCCGCGCACCACGGCGAGGTGGAGCCGCGCACCGTGGAGGCCGTGCTCACGCAGGCCGCGGACGCCTGTTCGGGCGGGCGGCCCGGGGCGCGCAAGGAGTCGCTGGAGGTGTACGTGCGGCGGCTGGCGCGGCTGGAGGAGATCGCCCGCGCGCACAAGGGCGTGGCCGAGGTGTACGCGATGCAGGCGGGGCGCGAGGTGCGGGTGATGGTGCGGCCGGAGGAGGTGGACGACCTCGGGGCGCAGCTGATCGCCCGGGAGGTCGCCCGGCAGGTCTCCGAGGAGCTGACCTATCCGGGCCAGATCCGGGTGACGGTGGTCCGGGAAAGTCGGGCCATCGCGGTGGCGAGTTAGGCCAAGAGTTGGGCCCTGTCCGGCGCACGCCCGGGGCCCGCGCCAGGGGTGCACGCCCGGGGCTCGCGCCAGGGCCCTACGCGCTGGGGGAGTCCACCTGCTGGGGCGCCTGGCGGGCGGCGGGCTCCGGCGCTGGGCTCTGGTCGGGCTCGGGTTCGGGTGCGCCGGCGAGCGGGGCCGGCCCGCCCCGGGCGCGGTCGGCGAGCGCCAGCAGGTCCTCGGCGGCGGCGCCCTGGGTGGCGCCGACCAGGTGCCCGTCCGGCCGGATCAGCAGCACGGTGTGCGGCCCGGCCTCCGGGTACTCCTCGGTGACCAGCACTTCGGCGGGCACCGGCAGCGCGGCGGCGACCTCGGCGAGCCGGGGCATCAGGCCGGCGCCCAGCCAGTGCTCGGCGGACCACACGGCGGTGCCGGGGGCGACCAGCAGCAGCAGGAAGGTGACACCGAGCCGGGCGTGCAGGTGGTCCGGGGTGCCGTCGGCGGCGAGCACCGGCAGGTCCGGGACGAGCACGCCGGGGGCGGTGGCCGGCAGCAGTTCGCTGAGCGAGGTGGTGCCGCGGGCGCCGCGTTGGACCGGTACCCGGCCGGGGACGCCCGAGGGCGCGGCCGGGTAGGCGGGCGCGCCGCCGAAGCGGCCGGTGCCGAGCTGTCCGTCGGCGAGCAGCGGTGCGTGCTTGCGGAAGCCGCCGACCAGCAGCGAGCGCCGGGTCTGCTGCCAGCCGCGCAGCGGGCGCAGCAGCGGCATGGACTGGTCGACGGCGCGTAGCCGGGCGCCGACCGCGCCGCGCCGTTCGGCCTCGTAGCCGTCCAGCAGGGAGCCGCCGGGTTGCGGGCCGCCGGAGTGGAGGTGCCAGGCGAGGGAGAGCCGCCAGGCGAGGTTGTCGGCGTCGCGCAGCCCGTCGGCCAGGTTCTGCATGCCGAGCGCGCCGTGCAGGTGGGCGGCGTCGCCGGCGAGGAAGCAGCGGCCGCTGCGGAACCGGGCGGCGAGGCGCTGCTGGGCGGTGTGGTCGGCGGCGGCGAGCAGGTCGAAGCGGGGGAGTTCGCCGCACCAGCCGGTGAGGGTGGCGGTGACCCGGGTGAGCAGGGTGTCGCCGGTGACGACGCCGGGCCAGGTGGCGTGAGGGTCGACGGTTTCGGTGGGGGCGGGCCGTCCGGGGGGCAGCCGCCAGTCGAGCCGCCAGACGCCGTCCGGCAGCGGGCGGGCGGAGGCCTCGCGGTCGCCGCGCCACGGGGGCTCGCGGTGCAGCCGGGCCTCGTGGAAGGGCAGGTCGACCCGGACGGTGGCGATGGCGTTGCGGTCGACGGCGGGGCGGCCGGGGAAGCGGATCTTCAGGAGCTTGCGGACGGCGGATCTGGCGCCGTCGCAGCCGACCAGGTGGCTGCCGCGCCACCAGGTGCTGGAGCCGTCCTGGGTGCCGTGGGTGCGGACGCTGACGCCGTCGCGGTCCTGTTCGAGTTCGACGACCCGGCTCAGCGGGACCAGCCGGACCAGCGGGGTGCCGGTGAGGGCGTCGCGCAGGCCGCGCTGGAGGCGGTGCTGGGGCAGGTGGAAGGCGGGGGAGTCGGTGAGGTCGATCCGCAGGACCTCCTGGCGGCGGCGCCAGACGGTGAAGGAGTCCCAGAGGGCGGAGTCCGAGACGGCCCGCGGGTAGCCGATCCGGGTGAGGAAGGCGGCGGTGTCGGCCCCGAGGACGACGCTGCGCGGGCCCTCGGGGCAGAGCCCGGAGCCCTCGTCCAGGACGATGGTCGGCACCTCGTGCCGGGCGAGGGCGAGGGCCAGGGCCAGACCGACCGGTCCGGCCCCGACCACGATCACCGGGTCCATGCGGTGACCTCCGGGCACGAACCGGCCGATGGGCCGGCGTCAGTTACCGCTGCCGCATATGCCGCGTGGATGCTCCCGGGAGGTGTCACGAAGAGCAATGCAACAGTTCACCTGCGTGTGCGTCAAGCAGCAGCTGAAGTGCGCCGGTTCGCGCCGCGACGGCCGCGCGCTTCGATCCACCGGGCGAGGGCGGTCAGCAGCAGGCACATGGCGATGTAGATCGGACCGATCACCAGCACCACGGGGATGTAGGGGAAGCCCGCGGCGTTGATCGGCTGGCTGGCGATCGCCTTGCCGACGAACAGCAGCTCGTTGAAGGTGATGACGAAGCCGAGCGAGGTGTCCTTCAGGGTGACGACCAGCTGGCCGATCATCGTGGGCAGCATCGAGCGGATCGCCTGCGGCACCAGAATGCCGGCCATCACCTGGGTCTTGCGCATGCCGAGCGCGTAGGCCGCCTCGGCCTGGCCACGCGGGACGGCGTTGACGCCGCTGCGGATGATCTCGGCCTGCACCGAGCCGTTGTAGAGGGTGAGGCCGATGACAAGCGCCCACATCGGCTCCTTCGCGAAGAACGCGTAGTAGAGCGCGACGATCAGGATCAGCAGCGGCATCGCCCGGAAGAACTGGACGAAGCCGACGGCCGCCCAGCGGACCGGCTTGTGGTCGGAGAGCTGTCCGGCGGCGAGCAGGCCGCCCAGGGTGAGCGAGAACAGCGCGGCCAGGCCGAAGGCCTCCAGGGTGGAGAGCAGGCCGTCTGCGATGCGTTGCTGGACGGTGTTGTACTGGAACGCGTCCCACAGATGAGGGTCGAACTGGCCGTTGTCGGAGAGCGCGGTGAAGACGTACTGGAGCAGGGCGGCGACGCCGATCAGCGCCAGCACCCCGAACAGCTGGTACCGGGTGCGGGCCCGCGGGCCGGGGGCGTCGTAGAGGACGCTGGCCGTGGGGGTGCGGGTGAAGAGGTTGCTCATCGGGCCACCGCCAGTCGGGATTCCAGGACGCGGAACAGCGTGGCGACCGTGGCACTGATCACCAGGTAGGCGCAGGCCACCCAGAAGAAGATCCCGAAGATCGCGTAGCCGCGCTCGGAGAGGGTCTGCTGCACGCTGTAGAGCTCGCTGACGCTGAAGGCGCCGGCGATCGCCGAGTTCCTCGGCAGCGCGATGAACACACTGCTCAGCGGGGCCAGGACGGTCCGGGTGGCCTGCGGCAGGATGATCAGGGTGAGGGTCTGACCGAAGCTCATGCCGAGGCTGCGGGCCGCCTCGGCCTGCCCGAGCGGCACGGTGTTGATGCCCGAGCGGATCACCTCGCAGACGAACGAGGCGGTGTAGCCGCCGAGCGCCAGCACCGCGAAGGTGAGGTGGCTGAAGTGCACCCCGAGCGGCGGCAGGCCGAAGGTGACGGCGAAGAACAGCAGGGTCAGCGGCGTGTTGCGGAACAGCGTGACCCAGGTGGTGCCGAAGGCACGCAGGACCGGCACCGGGGAGACCCGGAAGGCCGCCAGCAGGGTGCCCAGCAGCAGGGCGAGCAGGGCGCTGAGCGCGCTCAGCTCGATCGTCTGCAGGAAGCCGTCGCGGAACAACGCGAAGTTGTCCTGCTCGAACAGGAACCCCATCCGGCGGCCCTCCTCTCATCAGATGGTCAGGACGGATGGTCGGGCGTGGACCGGATCAGTAGCGTTCGAGGGCCGGCACGGCCGGCGCGGCGGAGCCGGACGCGCCCAGGGTCGCGTCGTAGGCCTTCTTCCAGTCGCCGTTGTCCTCGTGGGCCTTGAGCGCGTCGCTGATGGCGTTGCGCAGGACCGCGTCGTCCTTGTTGAGACCGACGCCGTAGTTCTCCTTGGTGAACGGCTTGCCGACCACCTTGAGCTTGGGGGCGTACTTGGAGGCGTAGCCCTTGAGGATCGCGTCGTCGGTGGTGACCGCGTCGACCTCGCCGGACAGCAGCTTCTCGACGCAGGCCGAGTAGGTGTCGAACTGCGTGATCTTCGGGTTGTACTGCTGGATGTTCTTGATCGAGGTGGAGCCGGTGGCGGTGCAGACGTTCTTGCCGCCGACGCTCTCCGGGCCGGTGATCGAGGTGTTGTCGGCCTTCACCAGGAAGTCCTGACCGGCGATGTAGTACGGGCCGGCGAAGGAGACCGTCTTCTTGCGCTCGTCGTTGATGCTGTAGGTGCCGACGTAGAAGTCGATCTGGCCCTTGGCGATGGCCGGCTCGCGCTGCGAGGAGACCAGCGTCTGCCACTTGATCTGCTGCGGGCTGAAGCCGAGGTCGGCGGCGACCATCTTGGCGATCTCGATGTCGAAGCCGCTGCGGTCGCCGCTGGCGACGTCCTCGAAGCCCAGTCCCGGCTGGTCGGCCTTGGCGCCGATGATCAGCTGGCCGCGCTTCTTCGCCTCGGCGAGGATCGCCGAGTCGATCTTGACGTCGGTCTTGACCGTGTAGGTGGGCAGCGCCGGGGCGTTGCCGCTGCTCGCGGCGGTGGCGCCGGGGGAGCCGTCCTTGCCGCAGGCGGCGGTGGCGGTGAGCGCGACGGCACAGAGCGCGACGGCGAGGGTGCGACGAGTCCTCATGAGGGTTGTTCTCCTGGGAGCTGGGCCACGGCTAACCGGGCTCTGGCGTCTGGAAGGTGCGTGCACGGGCAGGGCCGCCCGGCGTCCTTGCCGGCGGCGGCCCCGCGTCGTCTCGAAGCGTCAGTGGTGGAGGATCTTCGAGAGGAAGTCCTTGGCACGGTCGGAACGCGGCGCGGTGAAGAAGGCGTCCGGGGTGTTCTGCTCGACGATCCGGCCGTCGGCCATGAACAGCACGCGGTTGGCGGCGGAGCGGGCGAAACCCATCTCGTGGGTGACCACGACCATCGTCATGCCGTCGGCGGCCAGCTGGCGCATGACCTCCAGCACCTCGTTGACCATCTCCGGGTCGAGGGCCGAGGTGGGCTCGTCGAAGAGCATCACCTTGGGCTTCATCGCCAGCGCCCGGGCGATCGCCACGCGCTGCTGCTGGCCGCCGGAGAGCTGGGCGGGGACTTTGTCCGCCTGCGCGCCGACGCCGACCCGCTCCAGCAGCCCGCGGGCGGTCTTCTCGGCCTGCGCCCGGGCGATCCCGCGCACCTTGACCTGGCCGATGACGACGTTCTCCAGCACCGTCTTGTGCGCGAACAGGTTGAAGCTCTGGAACACCATGCCGACCTCGGCGCGCAGCCGGGCCAGCTCCTTGCCCTCGTCGGGCAGCGGGCGGCCGTCGATGGTGATCGTGCCGGAGTCGATGGTCTCCAGCCGGTTGATCGTCCGGCAGAGCGTCGACTTGCCGGAGCCGGACGGCCCGATCAGGACCACGACCTCGCCCTGGACGATCTTCAGGTCGATGTCCTGCAGGACGTGCAGCGCTCCGTAGTGCTTGTTCACGCTGCTCAGCACGACCAGGGGGGCGGCTGCAGGGGTGGAGTCCTCGACCGGATTCTCGGCCATCGCGCCTGCTCCCTCGTGTCGGCCCGTGAAAGTCTGAACTCCCTTGGGCGGCAATGGTGGTACGAAATCCGGGAGCCGCGACCGGCGGAGCCGCAGCCCCCGGTGGGCCGACCATAGGAGTGATGACGACGTGCCGTCAGCCGATCTGAGCGGAACTTGAGGATCACGAAACGGCCACACGCTGCTCGCGGGCTGTTCGCCGGGGCGCCAACGGGGCATGTGACAGCTGGCGTCCGCGCCGGCGCGCCCCGCCCCGTGGCAGCCGTCGGGCGACCGAGCCTGGCGCCGGGCCGCCCACTGGCTCATACTGCGCAGGACCGGGGCCCGACCAGGCGGTCCCGGCGATCAGGTGGGGGAAGGAGGAGAACAGGATGCGATTGCTGCTCGTCGAGGACGACGAACGCGTGGCCGCCGCGCTGGTCGCGGTACTGGGCCGGCACGGCTTCCAGGTCCGGCACGCCCGCAGCGGGCACGAGGCGTTGGACGCCCTGGTGCCGGACGGAAACGACCCGTACCGGGTGGTGCTGCTCGACCTCGGGCTGCCCGACCGCGACGGCTTCGAGGTGTGCAGCCGGATCAGGGCCGGCAGCGGCGTCCCGGTGATCATGGTCACCGCCCGCGCCGACATCCGCTCCCGGATCCACGGCCTCAACCTGGGCGCCGACGACTACGTCACCAAGCCCTACGACATGGGCGAGCTGCTCGCCCGCATCCACGCGGTGGCCCGCCGCGGCGCCGCCCCCGCCTCGGTGGCGGTGCCCGCGCCCGACGCCGTCCCGCAGCAGCGCGGCCCGCTGGAGTCCCGCGGCATCCGGATCGACCGGGAGCGCCGCCGGGTCAGCGTGGACGGCCGGGACGTGCCGCTCACCCGCAAGGAGTTCGACCTGCTCGCCCTGCTCGCCCAGAGCCCCGGCGTGGTCTACCGGCGCGAGCAGATCTTCAGCGAGGTCTGGCGCAGCGGCTGGGAGGGCAACGGGCGCACCCTGGAGGTGCACATCGGCTCGCTGCGCAACAAGCTCGCGCTGCCCGGCCTGGTCGAGGCCGTCCGCGGCGTCGGCTACCGCCTGATCCCGGAGTCCCCGGCGCCCGCCGCGGACCCGGCCCCGCCCGCCCCCGCGGAGCGCTGACCGCACGTGCGCACCCGCCTGCTCGGCATCCTGATCGCCCTCATGCTCTGCGTCCTGGCCGCCCTGGGGCTGCCGCTCGCGGCGGCGGTCGCGGCGGCCGAGCAGAGCAGGGTGGTCGTCGACCGGCTCGACGACGCCGCCCGCTTCGCCCAGGACCTGCCCACCTCCGGCCCCTCGGCGGTGGAGTCCGCGCTCAAGGGCGACCCGGAGCCCGCCCCCGGCGACGTCAGCCGCCGGCGCGCGATCGACGCCGAGGTCCGCCGCTACCACGACCTGTACGGCGTGCGGCTGGGCATCTTCCAGCGCGACGGCGTGCCGATCGCCGCCGCCCCCGCCGACTGGCGGGTGCCCCGCGGTTGGGGCGCGCAGGCCTTCCAGGAGGCGCTGGACGGGCGGCGCAGCCACAACCCGCCCCAGGTCTGGCCGTGGACCGACGACCGCACCCTGACCGTCGCCACCCCGGTGGTGCGCGACGGCGACGTGGTCGCGGTGGTGCTCAGCGAGTCCCCCACCGGGGCGCTGCGCACCCGGATCCTGCACAGCTGGCTGGTGATCGGCGCCGGCGAGGCCGCCGCGATGATCGTCGCGGTGCTGCTGGCCGGCCGGCTCACCGAGTGGGTGCTGCGCCCGGTCCGCACCCTCGACCGGGCCACCCACGACATCGCCACCGGCCGGATGGCCGCCCGGGTCGCGCCCGGCGGCGGGCCGCCCGAGCTGCAACGGCTGGCCCGCTCGTTCAACGAGATGGCCGACCACGTGGTGCTCGCCATGGACCAGCAGAAGGCCTTCGTCGCGGACGCCTCGCACCAGCTGCGCAACCCGCTGGCGGCCCTGCTGCTGCGGGTCGAGGTGCTCGGGCTGGAACTGCCCGAGGGGCACGAGGAGGAGCTCGGCGGCGTCCGGGAGGAGGGCGTCAGGCTGGCCCGGGTGCTGGACGACCTGCTCGGCCTGGCCACCGCCGAGCACGCCCGCCCCGAACCCGAGCAGACCGACCTCGCCGCGCTCACCCTGGCCCGGGTCGACGCCTGGCGGCCGGTCGCCGAGCAGCGCGGGATCGAGCTGAGCTGGGAGGGCCCGGCGCTCGCCGTCGGCATGGCGGACCCGATCGGCTTCGGCTCCGCCCTGGACGCCGTGCTGGACAACGCGCTCAAGTTCGGCCCGGCCGGCAGCGGGGTGCGGCTGAAGGTCTCGGTGCGCCGGGACGAGGTCGCGGTGACCGTCACGGACGCCGGGCCCGGCCTCGCCGAGGACGAGCTGCCCCGCGCCGGGGACCGCTTCTGGCGCAGCCCGCGGCACCAGAACGTGGACGGCTCCGGGCTCGGCCTGTCGATCGCCCGCACCCTGCTGGCGGCGGGCGGCGGTTCGCTCGCCTTCGCCCCGGTCGAGCCGACCGGGCTCGCGGTGACGCTGACGGTGCCGCGGCCGGAGAAGCGGTAGCCCGTACGGGCCCGCAGCGCCCGTACGGTTTCCGGGCTTCCGGGCTTCACCGAGCGGTGGATCTCAGGGCTCCACCTTCAGGGCTTCACCTTCAGGGCTTCACCGAGCGGTAGTAGCGGGCCGCGCCCTCGTGCAGCGGGAGCGGGTCGGTGTAGACGGCGGTGCGCAGGTCGACCAACTGGGCGGCGTGCACCTGGGAGCCGATCTGGTCGCGGCTGTCGATCACCGCCCTGGTCATGCCCTCGACCAGGCCCGGGTCCACGTCGTCCCGGGTGATCAGCAGGTTGGGCACGGCCACGGTGGCGACGGCGTCCTTGGGGTCGGCGTTCGGGTAGGTGCCCTTGGGCATGGTGGCCGCCCGGTAGGCGTCGGTGCCGCCGCCCTCCATCTTGTGGATGGCCCCGGCGAGGTCCCCCAGCGGCACGACCCGCATCCGCATGTGGTCGGACAGGTCGGTGAGGGCGCTGGTCGGCAGGCCGCCGGACCAGAAGAAGGCGTCGAGCTTGTTCTCGCGCAGCTGGTCGGCGGCGTCGCCGACGCCCGCCGACACCGGGACGATGTCGTGGTCCGGGTCCAGGCCGGCCGCGGCCAGCAGCCGCCTGGTCACCAGGTTCACCCCGGACTGCGGCAGGCCCACGCCGACCCGCAGCCCCTTGAGGTCGGCCGTGCGGTGCACCGTCGAGGAGGACGGGACGATCAGCTGGAGGTAGTCGTCGTACAGCCGTGCGATCGCCCGCAGCCGGTCCTTGCCCGGGCCCTGGTAGTCGGCGACGGCGTCGGCGGTGGCGATCGCGAAGTCGTCCTGGCCGCTGGTCACCCGGGCCAGGTTGTCGATCGAGCCCTCGGTGTTGTCCAGGGCCAGCCGCACCTCCGGCATGGCCTTGGCGACGTGGGCCTCCAGCAACTGCCCGTACCGGTCGTAGACGCCGCGCTGCACGCCGGTCGCGAAACGCGTCTCGCCGCGCGGGTAGCCGGGCGAGCGGCCCGCCGACAGCCACCAGCCGCCCAGCCCCGCGACCAGCAGCACCAGCACCAGCACCGTCCGCCACAGCGGGCTGCGGGCCGCGGTGCGGACGGCGGCGCCGAGACGGGACGGGGTGGTGGGGGTCATGCAGGGATACTGCCAGGCGCTCCGCCGGAACGGGAGGGGAAACGGTGGGGGAAAAGCGCTTCGCGGCTGCCCGTACCCTGGTCTGGTGAGCGGTGAGAGCGGATTGAAGAGCTACAAGGTCGTCACGTACGGCTGCCAGATGAACGTCCACGACTCCGAGCGGCTGTCCGGCCTGCTGGAGGACGCGGGTTACGTCAAGGCCGGGCAGGAGGGCGACCCGGACCTGGTCGTGTTCAACACCTGCGCGGTGCGGGAGAACGCCGACAACAAGCTGTACGGCAACCTCGGGCAGCTGGCGCCGGTCAAGACCCGCCACAAGGGCATGCAGATCGCCGTCGGCGGCTGCCTCGCCCAGAAGGACCGCGACACCATCGTCCGCAAGGCCCCCTGGGTCGACGTGGTGTTCGGCACCCACAACATCGGCCACCTGCCGGCGCTGCTGGAGCGGGCCGCGGTCGAGCGCAAGGCCCAGGTCGAGATCCTGGAGTCGCTGGAGACCTTCCCCTCCACCCTGCCGACCCGCCGCGAGTCCGCGTACGCCGCGTGGGTCGCCATCTCCGTCGGCTGCAACAACACCTGCACCTTCTGCATCGTCCCCGCGCTGCGCGGCAAGGAGGAGGACCGCCGCCCCGGCGACGTCCTCGCCGAGATCGAGGCGCTGGTGGACGAGGGCGTCATCGAGGTGACCCTGCTCGGCCAGAACGTCAACGCCTACGGCTCCGACCTGGGCGACCGCGAGGCCTTCTCCAAGCTGCTGCGCGCCGCCGGCCAGATCGAGGGCCTGGAGCGGATCCGCTTCACCTCGCCGCACCCGCGCGACTTCACCGACGACGTGATCGCCGCGATGGCCGAGACGCCGAACGTGATGCACCAGCTGCACATGCCGCTGCAGTCCGGCTCCGACACCGTCCTCAAGGCGATGCGCCGCTCCTACCGCCAGGAGCGCTTCCTCGGGATCATCCGGAAGGTCCGCGAGGCCATGCCGGACGCGGCGATCTCCACCGACATCATCGTGGGCTTCCCCGGCGAGACCGAGGAGGACTTCGAGCAGACGATGCACGCCGTCCGCGAGGCCCGCTTCACCAACGCCTTCACCTTCCAGTACTCCAAGCGCCCCGGCACCCCGGCCGCCGAGATGGCGGACCAGGTGCCGAAGGCCGTCGTGCAGGCCCGCTACGACCGGCTGATCGCCCTCCAGGAGGAGATCTCCTGGGAGGAGAACAAGAAGCAGGTCGGCCGCGTCCTGGAGATCCTGGTCGCCGAGGGCGAGGGCAAGAAGGACGACAAGACCGACCGGCTCTCCGGCCGCGCCCCCGACAACCGGCTGGTGCACTTCAGCAGGCCGACGGAGCCGGTGCGTCCGGGCGACGTGGTGACCGTCGAGATCACCTACGCCGCCCCGCACCACCTGCTCGCCGAGGGCCCGTCGCTCGCGGTGCGCCGCACCCGGGCCGGCGACGCCTGGGAGAAGCGCCAGGCCAAGCCCGCGGCCAAGCCGGCCGGGGTGATGCTCGGCCTGCCGGGCATCGGTGCCCCGGCCGCGCTGCCCCTGGCCGCTCCGGCGGGCGGGGCCTGCTGCGGCGACTGACGGCCCACTCCTCGAACGGGGCCTGCTTCTCGAACGGGGCCTGCTCCTCGAACGGGGCCTGCTCCTCGAACGGGGGGGCGGCCGGGGGGGGATGTCGGGCGGGGCGGCCCGCGCGGGGTGGGGTGGGTGTACGGCATGTGGGGTGAGGCCCCCGGGGGC
>NZ_JBHWIR010000009.1:22689-30956 GCF_042731835.1 Kitasatospora sp. NPDC059817
GGGGCGGGGTGGCGCCTCCCCCCCCCCCCCCACCCCGGGGGGCACGTTACAGTCCGGGGCTGGCCGCCCCCGGGGGGGCCCCCCCCACCCCGGGGCGGGGGGGGCGCCTTCGCGCCGGGGGCGGCCCCCCCGTCGCCGTTTGGCTAGAGTGATCCGCATGCTGGTAGCCGCCGCCGTGTGCCCCTGTCCGCCGCTGCTCGTCCCGGAGGTCGCCGCCGGGGCGGCCGCCGAGTTGGACCCGCTGCGGGCCGCCTGCGACGAGGCCCTGGCGGCACTGGTCGCGGCCGGGCCGCAGCTGGTCGTGGTGGTCGGCGCAGGGCCGGAGGCCGAGGTGTGGACCGAGGGCGGGGCCGGCTCCTTCCACCGCTACGGGGTGCCGCTGGTCGCCAAGCTGCCCGGCGGCCGGGTCGAGGGGCCGGAGCTGGCGCCCTCGCTGACGGTCGGCGCCTGGCTGCTGGAGCGCGCCGGGGTGACGCTGCCGACGCACGCCTGCGCGGTGCCCGCCGACGCGCCCGCCGACCGGATGCTCGGGCTCGGCCAGGGCTTGGCCCAGCTGGCCGACCGGGTCGGCCTGTTGGTGGTGGGCGACGGCAGCGCCTGCCGCTCGGTGAAGGCCCCCGGTTACCTGGACGAGCGCGCCGAGGGCTTCGACGCCGCCCTGGCCGCCGCCCTGGGCTCCGCCGACCTGCCCGCGCTCGCCGCCCTGGACGCCGGGCTGGCCGCCGAGCTCAAGGCCGAGGGCCGGGCGCCCTGGCAGGTGCTGGCCGGCGCCGCGGAGGGCGCCGGCCTCACCGCGCGGCTCGGCTACCAGGACGCCCCGTACGGGGTCGGCTACGTCGTGGCGTCCTGGAGCTGATCGAAGCGCGGGGCGTCAGGCCTGCGGCGCCTGGCCGTTGCCGCCGGCCGGCCCCTCCTCGCCCGGCTTCGGCTTGTGGGCGAAGTCGCCCACCGCGCCCTTGGCCTTGCTGGCGCCGTGCTCGATCTTCTCGCTGTACTTGCCCTTGGTCGCCTTGTCGATCGCGCCGCCGGCCTTGTCCACCGCGTGCTCGATCTGCTCGCTGTGCTTGCCGGCGAGCTCACTGGCCTTGCCCTTGAGCTCCTCGGCCTTGCCCTTGAGGTTGTCCATCAGACCCATGGCGATCTCACCCTTTCGTCCCTGTCTCCTGCCCAACGTCCGTCACCGCCGAACCGTTCGCAAACCGGCTCAACTGCGGAAACGGCTGGAGATGGCCGGAGACGGCCGGACACAGTCACATCGTCGCGCAGTCGGGGCCGACGGGCAGCCCGGTCACCGGTGCGGCGGCGGTTTTGCGAGACTGGAGCGGTGAGCAGCTCCCGTACCGACCAGTCCCGCGCCGCCCAGCCCCGAGTGGTCTGCATCGTCGGCGCGACCGCCGCCGGCAAGTCCGACCTGGCCGTCGCCATCGCCCGCAGCCTCGGCGGCGAGGTGATCAACACCGACTCGATGCAGCTGTACCGGGGCATGGACATCGGCACCGCCAAGCTCACCCCCGCCGAGCGCGACGGCGTGCCGCACCACCTGCTGGACGTCTGGGACGTCACCGAGGCCGCCAGCGTCGCCGAGTACCAGCGGCTGGCCCGGGCCGAGATCGACCGGCTGCTCGCGGTCGGGCGCACGCCCGTCCTGGTCGGCGGCTCCGGGCTGTACGTCCGGGCGGCGATCGACGAGATGGAGTTCCCCGGCACCGACCCGGCGGTCCGGGCCCGGCTGGAGGCCGAGCTGGAGGAGGCCGGCCCGCACGCGCTGCACCGGCGGCTGGCCGAGCTGGACCCGGCGGCCGCGGAGGCGATCCTGATCGGCAACGGGCGGCGGATCGTCCGCGCGCTGGAGGTCATCGAGATCACCGGGCAGCCGTTCACCGCGAACCTGCCCGGCAACACCGCCGTCTACGACGCGGTGCAGATCGGGGTCGCGCTGCCGCGCCCCGAACTGGACGAGCGGATCACGCTGCGGGTCGACCTGATGTGGCGGGCCGGACTGCTGGACGAGGTGCGCGCGCTGGAGCGGCTCGGGCTGCGGGAGGGGCGGACGGCCTCCCGGGCGCTCGGCTACCAGCAGGTGCTGGACCACTTCGCCGGCGAGTGCACCGAGGACGAGGCGCGGGCCGAGACCGTCCGGGCCACCAAGCGCTTCGCCCGCCGTCAGGAGTCCTGGTTCCGCCGCGACGGCCGGATCCACTGGCTGTCCCGGCCGGCCGGCACCGACCCCGTCGAGCTGCTGGAACGCTCCCTGGAGCTGATCGACCGTCAGGAGCGTCCGGCCGGGTAGGCGGGTTCCGGCCAATCCGGCGGTGCACCTGCGCGCGCAGGTGGCCGTGCAGGACGAACCGGCGGTCACGGCCCGATCACGTGATGGCCACGGATCACCCGTCGACGCCGGTCAGGCCCGGAACGCCCGTCTGGACATGCCATCATCGAAGGCGTAGGGGTCGGCCGCGCGGGCCGACCGTGCCCGACCGCGAGTCCGCTCGTGTCGAACTGTCAGGGGAGGCCGCGTGTCGACGGGTACCGGCCCCGAACCCGGCCAGAGCGGGAGTGTCACCGCACCGGCCGACGAGTCGACGAGGGGTGACCTCCCCGTGCTGACCGGCCTGGAGGCGCCCACCTCCTACGCGGTCGCACTGCCGGCCCTGGACAACCGCACCCCGGCGGGCGCGGTGCACGAGCGGGAGATCCGACCGCTGCGCCGGCTCCGCTGGTGGCAGACCCTGCCGATCGCCCTGCTGGGCATCCTCGGCTCGCTGATGTTCGCCTTCCCGCTCGCCTTCGGCTCGGCCGGGGCGCGCGCCACCATGGTCGGCATGCTCGGGCTGCTGCTCACCGCCGCCTCGGTCGGCTGGGGCGCGATGGCCGCCCGGCACGCCGGGTACAAGTGGCCGGGCCTGCCGCGCCGCGGCTCCGGGCAGCGGGCCGGCTGGAAGGCGATCGCGCTGTACACCCTGATCGCGCTGGTGGCCTGTGCGCTGGCCGTCTGGCGGGTCGCCTACCTGCGCTGATCCGTCGGCCGCCCCTGCCGGCCCCTCGGCTGCCCACGCCGATCCACCGGTCGGACCGCCCGGGTGGCCGGTGCGCCCGTTCAGTACCATCGGGAGGGTGAGCGCATTCTCCCCGCAGCCGGTCGGCGTCCCCTTCTTCAAGGGGCACGGCACCCAGAACGACTTCGTCATCGTCCCGGACCCGGACGGCGCGCTGGAGATCGGCCCCGCGGCCGTCGCCGCGCTGTGCGACCGGCGGGCCGGCATCGGCGGGGACGGGCTGCTGCGCGTGGTGCGCTCCGCCGCCGAGCCGGCTGCCGCGGACCAGGCCGACCGGGCCGAGTGGTTCATGGACTACCGCAACTCCGACGGCAGCATCGCCGAGATGTGCGGCAACGGCGTGCGGGTCTTCGCCCGGTACCTGGTCGAGGCCGGCCTGGCCGAGCCCGGCGAGTTCGCGGTCGCCACCCGCGCCGGGGTGCGGACGGTGCGGGTCGCCGAGGACGCCGGGGACGGGACGCCCGGCGAGGTCACCGTCGACATGGGCCGGGCCCGGCTGCCCGGGCCGGACGGCGTCGAGGTCACGGTCGGCGCGCGGCGCTGGCCCGCGCTGAACGTCAACATGGGCAACCCGCACGCGGTGGCCTTCGTGGACAGCCTCGACCACGCCGGGGACCTGCTGTCCGCGCCGCTGACCAGCCCCGAAGGGGCCTACCCGGAGGGCGTGAACGTCGAGTTCGTGGTGGACCGCGGGCCGCGGCACGTCGCCATGCGGGTGTACGAGCGCGGCTCCGGCGAGACCCGTTCCTGCGGGACCGGCACCTGCGCCGTCGCGGTGGCCGCCATCCGCCGGGACGGCGTCGACCCGGCGGTCACCGGCGAGCCGGCCACCTACACCGTGGACGTGCCGGGCGGCCGACTGGTCATCACCGAGCACCCGGACGGCCGGATCGAGAAGACCGGCCCGGCGGTCATCGTGGCCGCCGGTGAGATCGACGCCCGCTGGTGGGCCGAACTGGGGCGTGTCTGACACGTCTGAGGCGCGGCTCGGGCAGCTGACGGCCCGGTTTGCCCATTTCGCGTGCCGGTGAATCCGCCCGTTCGAGTGACGCGTGTCGCGGACGGGAAGCAAGGCATCGCGGAACGTGCTCTGCTCGGTAGCATGGACCACCGGGAAGGCGCCCCTCGGCGGGGTGGCGGCCGGTGATCGCTGCCGGAGGTGCGCCGATGACCATCGAAGCCGGGCAGTCCCTGACGGGGCAGCCGACGTCCGCACGGCAAGCCGGGGCCAGGCGGCCCCTGGGGGAGCTCGGCCGGGCCGCGCTCGGCCGGGCTGGGCGGGCCGCCCTGCTGGCCACCGGCCGGCCGCCCGTCCCGGACGCCCTCGAACCGCTCGTCCGAGTCCACCGCGAACACCATCCGCAGGCCGACCTCGGCCTGCTCGCCCGGGCCTACCGGCTCGCCGAGGCCAGCCACCGGGGCCAGAAGCGCAAGAGCGGCGGGCCGTACATCACCCACCCGCTCGCCGTCACCATGATCCTGGCCCAACTCGGCGCCGGGACGACCACCTTGGTCGCCTCGCTGCTCCACGACACCGTCGAGGACACCGAATTGACGCTCGACCAGGTGAGCGCCGGCTTCGGGCCCGAAGTCGCCTACCTGGTCGACGGGGTGACGAAACTGGAGAAGGTCGACTTCGGCGCCGCCGCCGAGGCCGAGACCTTCCGCAAGATGCTGGTCGCCACCGGCGACGACGTCCGGGTGATGGTGATCAAGCTCGCCGACCGGCTGCACAACATGCGCACCATCCGGCACATGAAGCCGGCCAGCCAGGTGCGGATCGCCAAGGTCACCCGGGACGTGCTGATCCCGCTGGCCGAACGGCTCGGCATCCAGGTGCTCAAGGCGGAGCTGGAGGACATCGTCTTCGCCACCCTGCACCCCGAGGAGCACGCCCGTACCCGGGCCCTGATGGCCGGTCACGAGGGCGAGCCGGACACCCAGCTGGCCCCCTTCGCCCGGCTGCTGGCCCGCCAGCTGTCCGAGACCGGGGTGGTTGCCGAGGTCACCGTCCGGCCCCGGCACTGCGTGTCGCTGCACCGGGTGCTGCTCAAGCGGGCCGCCGCGCCCGGCCCGGACGGGCGGCCGCAGCGGCCGCAGCCCGCCGACTTCGGGCGGCTGCTGGTGGTGGTCGAGGAGAACGCCGACTGCTACGCCGTGCTCGGCGAGCTGCACACCTGCTGGACGCCGCTGCCCGGCGAGTTCAAGGACTTCGTCGCCGCCCCCAAGTTCAACCTCTACCAGTCGCTGCACACCGCGGTGGCGCTCAGCGGCGGCACGGTCGTCGAGGTGCTGGTGCGCACCCGGCGGATGCACGAGGTCGCCGAGACCGGGGTGGTCGCGCTCGGCGACCCGGAGCCGGCCGGCGCCGTCCAGGACGCCGACGAACTCGATCGCACCGACCCGGCCCGGCCCGGCTGGCTCAGCCGGCTGCTGGAGTGGCAGCAGGAGACGCCCGACCCGGACGCCTTCTGGTCCGCGCTCACCGCCGACCTGGCCGGCGACCGCGAGATCACCGTCGTGACGGAGAGCGGCGAAACGCTTCAGCTGAGGGCCGGCGCCACCTGCGTGGACGCCGCCTACCTGCTCGGCGAGGAGACCGGCCACCGGTGCATCGGGGCCCGGGTCAACGGCCGGCTCACCGCGCTCTCCACCGTCCTGCAGGACGGCGACCTGCTCGCCGTGCTCACCGAGGCCGCGCCCACCGGGACCGTGCTCACCGAGGACGGGCCGCGCCCCGCCGAACCCTCCGGGCCCGCGCCCGAGTGGCTCGCGCACGCCCGGACGCCGGCCGCCCGGCTGGCCATCGAACGCTGGCTCGCCGACCACCCGGCCCGGCTCCCGCCGGTGCGCACCGGCCCCTCCAACGGCCAGCCCGCCCCGCCCGCGCACCGCACCACCGAGCGCCGGCCGACCCCGGTCGCGGTGGCCGGCCGGCCCGGGGCGCCCGTCCGGCTGGCCCGCTGCTGCACGCCCGTGCCGCCGGACGAGGTGACCGGCTACCCGATCCGCGGCGGAGCCGTCGCCGTGCACCGCACCGGCTGCCCGGCCGGGGAGCGGATGCGCGCGGCCGGGCGCGCCGAGCTGGAGGTCCGCTGGCGGCCGGAGGGCACCCCGGCGGCCGGCCACCGGGCCACCCTGCGGGCCGAGGCGCTCAACCGGCCCCGGCTGCTCGCCGACCTCACGGCGGCCATCTCCGCCGAGGACGTCGGCATCGTCTCGGCCGAGGTCGAACCGCCGCAGGAGCTGCGGGTCCGGCACACCTACACCGTCGAACTGCCCGAGCCGGCCGCGCTGCCCGCGCTGATGCGGGCCATGCTCAAGGTCTCCGGGGTGTACGACGTCAGCCGGCCGCAGGCCCCGGACACCGGCGGGGCCCGCCACCCCGGGGAAAATGGGGATGACCGGTCCGCGCCGGGCGTGGGACCATCATGGGGAATTCACGGCCGGTCCACGGCGTTCTCAGGGCACAGGAGCCCCGACGGCACCCGAGGACCTGAGGGGTAGCTCACCTCGCCCGGCGGTAACCGGGGCGGCAGCTGGGCAGACTCCGGGTGGGACCGCACACGGCGGTCCCCACAGGCCATCCGCACCAGCGACCAAAGGACAGAATGACCTCCACGTCCGACACCCGCGACCACGCCGACGCCCCGCGCCGCCTGAACGGTCTGCGGGCGGAAGCCCTCATGGACGAGGACCTCGCGGCCATCGACGAGGACCGCGGCCACGGCCACCACCACTACGACGGCGACCAGTACGACCGCAGCGAGCGTGCCGCCCTGCGCCGCGTCGCCGGCCTCTCCACCGAACTCGAAGACGTCACCGAGGTCGAGTACCGCCAGCTCCGCCTGGAGCGCGTGGTGCTCGTCGGCGTCTGGACGGACGGCACCCTGGAGGAGGCGGAGAACTCGATGGCCGAGCTCGCCGCCCTCGCCGAGACGGCCGGCTCCCAGGTGCTGGACGGCGTCATCCAGCGCCGTGACAAGCCCGACGCGGCCACCTACATCGGCTCCGGCAAGGCGAAGGAACTGCGCGACATCGTCGCGGCCACCGGCGCCGACACCGTGGTCTGCGACGGTGAGCTCACCCCCGGCCAGCTGATCCACCTGGAGGACGTGGTCAAGGTCAAGGTCGTCGACCGGACGGCCCTGATCCTGGACATCTTCGCCCAGCACGCCAAGTCCCGGGAGGGCAAGGCGCAGGTCTCGCTCGCGCAGATGCAGTACATGCTGCCGCGCCTGCGCGGCTGGGGTCAGTCGCTGTCCCGGCAGATGGGTGGTGGCGGCGCCGGCTCGTCCGGCGGCGGCATGGCCACCCGTGGTCCCGGTGAGACCAAGATCGAGACCGACCGGCGCCGGATCCGCGAGAAGATGGCGAAGCTGCGCCGCGAGATCGCCGAGATGAAGAAGGGCCGCGACACCAAGCGCCAGGAGCGCAAGCGCCACCAGGTGCCGTCGGTGGCCATCGCCGGGTACACCAACGCCGGCAAGTCGTCCCTGCTCAACCGGCTCACCGGGGCGGGCGTCCTGGTGGAGAACTCCCTGTTCGCAACCCTGGACCCGACCGTGCGCCGGGCCCAGACCCCGAGCGGGCGGCTCTACACCCTGGCCGACACCGTCGGCTTCGTCCGGCACCTGCCGCACCACCTGGTCGAGGCCTTCCGCTCGACCATGGAGGAGGTCGCCGACGCGGACCTCATCCTGCACGTGGTCGACGGCTCGCACCCCGAGCCGGAGACGCAGCTGGCCGCCGTCCGCGAGGTCATCGTCTCGGTCGACGCGCAGAACGTGCCGGAGATCGTGGTGATCAACAAGGCGGACGCCGCCGACCCGCACGTGCTGCAGCGACTGCTGCGCCGCGAGCCGCACGCCATCGTGGTGTCGGCCCGCAGCGGCGAGGGCATCGAGGAGCTGCTGAAGCTCATCGACGACGAGCTGCCGCGCCCGGCGATCGAGGTGCGGGCCCTGGTGCCCTACACCCAGGGCGGGCTGGTCTCCCGGGTGCACGCCGAGGGCGAGCTGCTCGGCACCGAGCACACCGGCGAGGGCACGCTGCTGCACGCCAAGGTGCCGGCCGAGCTGGCCGCCGAGCTGGAGCGCTACGCGGTGGCGCTGCAGGTCTGAGGCGTCGGGCCGAGGGGGGGGCGCCCCCCGGGAGCGCGTGGGGGGGGGGGGGGGAGCCGGGGGCGCGCGGGGGCGCGCGGCGCCCGCC
>NZ_JBHWIR010000009.1:30966-46695 GCF_042731835.1 Kitasatospora sp. NPDC059817
CCCCCGGACGTGACCGTGATGCCGCTGGGCATCGCGCGAGCGTCCGGGGGCCCTTCGCGTGCCCGTCCGGAGTGCCGGGGCGTCCGTTCCGGGGTCCGCCCGGGGGTTCGTCCGGGCGTGTGGGCGTGCGGGCGTGCGGCCGTGTGGGCGTGCGGGCTACTTCACGTTCTTGGCGAAGTAGTCGAAGGCCTGCTTCGCCTGGTCCTGCAGCGAGGGGCCGGCCAGGTACCCGGGCGGGTTGCGGCTGCCGATCGCGGTGACGCTGATCAGGTTGGGCTTGCCGTCCTTGGTGATGAACCAGCCGCCGCCGCTGGAGCCGCCGGTCACGGTGCAGCCGGTGACGTACATCGGCGGGCGGCTTCGGTCGGGGGAGAGCCTGGTCGGTGGGACCGGGGGCTCGCAGCGGGAGAGCTCCAGGCCGTCGAACGGCCGATCGGTCGGGTAGCCGTAGGCGGCCGCCGAGCCGATCTGCTCGCGCGGGGCGTTGAACCAGACCGGGACCGAGCCGCCGACCGCCTCCTCCAGCGACGCGCCGGAGCCGCCCTCGCCGCGCACCCGGATGATCCCGTAGTCGTACTGGTGATGGGCGCCGACGCCGCCCTCCCCGAGCCAGGTCGGCGACACCAGCGCGCGCACCGCCGCCCACCGGCCGTACGGGGCGGCCTGCTGCTCGGTGAGCGGTTTGCCGCGGGCCGCCTGGCCGTCCCGGTTGAAACCGGGCACGAAGGTGATGTTCCGCAGCCAGCCGCCGCCCTTGCCGTCGTGCAGGCAGTGCGCGGCGGTGTAGACGAGGTTGCTGCGGCCCGGGTTGGCCGGGTCGGAGACCACCGTCGCGGAGCAGGCCGCGTCGCCCTGGGGCGTGGTGACGAAGAGCCGTCCGACCACGGCGGTGGCCGGGCCGTACGGGTGCGGCTGCGGCGTGGCCGCGACGGCTGCGGGCGGGGCGTCCGGCCGGCCGTCGTCCGGTGCGGCGGTGAGCGGGTACTCCGGGGTGGCCCGCCCCTTGGCGGCGGCCATCCGGGTGGTCGACCAGAAGCCCGGGGCCACCTCGTTGGCGAAGCCGCTGCCGGAGACGAACCGGGCCCAGTCCTCCACCTTCCAGCCCGTCAGGTCGCCCAGGCTGGTGGGGGCCGATGTGGGGAGGGCGGGCGGCGGCGCGGCCGCCGTGGCGCCGGAGTCGTCCGGCCCGCAGGCGGTCGCGGCGAGCGCGAGCACGGCGAGCACCGCGGCGCCGGTCGGTCCGGATCGGCGCCGCGGTCCGCGGCCGGTGTGCTTCGGCATGCTGCATCGTCCCCCGGGGGCGGCCTCCGCCGCCCGTACGGCTTGGTCCGGTCCGACCGGAAAGGGCCTACGGCTTCTTGGATATCCAGTCCAGTGCCTGCTTGGCGACCGTCTCCAGGTACGGGCCGCTCAGCGAGGTGTGGTCCTCGGTGCCGATGGACGTGTTGCTGACCAGGGCGGTCTTCCCGTCCGGCATGGTGGCGAACCAGCCGCCGCCGCTGGAGCCCTGGGTCATGTTGCAGCCGATGGTGAGCATCGACGGGCGCTTGGCGTCGAACGACAGCCGGGTCGGCTTGCCGCCGTCGCACTTGTACAGCTCCTGGCCGTCGAACGGCTTGTAGAGCGGGTAGCCGACCGCCGCGACGGACATCTTGTCGCGCGGGGCGTCGAACCAGACCGGGACGGCCGAACCGACCGTCTCCTCCAGCGACTTGCCGGAGTCGTTCTGGTTGTGTACCCGTATGACGGCGAAGTCGTACTGGTTCGCGGCGTCACCGGTGCCGCCGCCCTCGACCATCCACTGCGGCGAGGTGGTGACCAGGTCGGCCCACCAGGTGCCCAGCGGGGCCAGTTCGGACAGCGGGGCCTTCTTGCCGCCGCTGGAGGCGCCCGAGTTGTTGTAGGCGGGCACGAAGACCAGGTCCTTGAAGAAGTCGCCGCCCTTGCCCGCGTGCACGCAGTGGCCGGCCGTCCAGACCAGATTGCTCTTGCCCGGGTGCTGCGGGTCGGTGATCACCGTCGCCGAGCAGTTGCCCCGGCCGCCCTGGGCGCTGAAGAACACCTTCCCGGACGGCTGCTTGGTGTACGGGCGGGGCACCGGCACGGCCTTGACCACCGGCGGGTCCGGGTCCGTCACGCCGTTGTCGGCGGCCGGCTTGGCGGTGGGCGGGGCCGGATCGGCGGGCTTGGAGTCGCCCATCTTGTCCGGGTTCCAGAAGTCCTTCACCACCGGGTTGTTGAAGACGTGCTTGGACGCCCACGAGTCCCAGTCCTCGAACTTCCACTTCTTCAGGTCGTCCCAGGACTTCGGCAGGCCCTCCAGCAGGCTGGTCGGGATGCCCGACGGGAGGGTGATCCCGCCGATCACGCCGCCCCCCGGGGCGGCGGTGCTGGACGCGGGCGGCGGCGCGGCGCTGCCGCCCCCGTCGCCCGCCGGACCGTCCGGCCCGCAGGCGCTCGCCGCGAGCAGCGTCCCCGTGACGAGGGCGACGGCCATGGCTGACCGGTGGATCGATGGCATGTGTGCGCTTCCCCCTGTGCTCGATCGGGCTGTCGTGCGGCGACTCGCCGCTGTGGAGTCTTCCACCGGTCACCAGGACGGCGGCGGCCGCCCCCCGGGTTGCGGCCCTGACCGGAGGTCACCGATCCGTGACGTGGCCACGATCGGCCCGGCGACCCAGCAGGGCCCCGCGCGCCGGACGCGGACAATCCCCGATCTTCACCCGGACGAGTGAGCCGACCTTGTGATCACCCGTCAGGGATAGGTAACCCTTACCTGACGCGACGGTGCGAGCGCCCGCCGATCCTCTCCACCACCCGCGCGCGTCCGCACCCCCACGCGCCCCAAGGAGCAGCCTTGAGCACCGCCCTCACCGGAGCCCCGCCCGCCCCGCTGCTGCACGCGGACCGGCCGGCCGAGCCCGATCCGCTGCTGCACCCGGACCCCGCCGTCGCCGCCGAACAGGCCGCCCTGGAAGCCCTGCTGCGCTGCTGGACGCGCGAGACCGGCGCCCGCCCCGGCCCCGACGGCCGGCTGCGGATCGCCGTCCTCGGCGGCGCCGCCCGGCTCTCCGCCCCCGTCCGCTACTGGTCGCCCGGCGGCTGGCACCGGTTCGGCCCCGCCGTCCTCTCCGCCGGGGAGGGCACCGCCGACGCCCCCGTGGACGCCGTCACCACCGCCGCGCTGCTCGCCGCCGCGGCCGCCGACCGCCCCGACCCCGGGCAGGTCGCCGACCTCGCCGCCCGGGTCGCCGACTCGGTCGTCCGCACCGCCGACATCCTCGCCCACCGCCGCACCACCGCCCCCGCCGGCGGCCCCGAACGCTCGCACTTCCTCGCCGCCGAACAGTCCCTGCTGCTCGGCCACCCGCTGCACCCCACCCCGAAGAGCCGCGACGGCCTCGGCCCGGCCCAGAGTGCCGCCTACTCGCCCGAACTGCACGGCTCCTTCCAACTCCACTGGTACGCGGTCCACCGCGACCTGCTCGCCGCCGGCTCCGCCCTCACCGACAGCGCCGACCGGATCACCGCGGACCTGCTCGGCGACCACGCCGCCCTGCCGCCCGGCACCGCCGCCCTGCCGCTGCACCCCTGGCAGGCCCGCGAACTCGCCCACCGCCCGGCCGTCGCCGCCCTGCTCGCCGACGGGCTGCTGCACGACCTCGGCCCGGCCGGCGAACCCTGGTACCCCACCTCCTCGGTGCGCACCGTCTACCGCCCCGGCGCCCCCTGGATGCTCAAGCTCTCGCTCGGCCTGCGGATCACCAACTCCCGCCGGGAGAACCTGCGCAAGGAACTCCACCGCGGCCTGGAGGTGCACCGGCTGCTGGAGAGCGGCCTGGCCGCCGAATGGCACCGCGCCCACCCCGGCTTCGACATCGTCCGCGACCCGGCCTGGATCGGCGTCGACCACCCCGCCCTCGGCGACCCGGGCGGCCTGGACACCGTGCTGCGCGCCCAGCCCTTCGCCCCCGCCGACCGCGCGCTGTGCGTCGCCGGGCTGGTCGCCGAACAGCCGCTCGGCACCGGCGACACCGTGCCGTCCCGGCTCGGCGACACCCTGCGGGCGCTCGCCGTCCGCTGCGGCCGCCCGCTGCGGACCGTCGCCGCCGAATGGTTCCTGCGCTATCTGGACGCCGTCGTACTGCCCGTCCTCTGGCTGGACGGCACGGCCGGCATCGCCCTGGAGGCGCACCAGCAGAACAGCCTCGTCCTGCTCGACGCCGACGGCTGGCCCAGCGGCGGCCGCTACCGAGACAACCAGGGCTACTACTACCGGGAGAGCGCCGCCGACCGGCTCACCGCGCGGCTGCCCGGGCTCGGCGAGCACAGCGACACCTTCCTGCCCGACGAGGTGATCGACCACCACTTCGCCTACTACCTCGGCATCAACCACGTCCTCGGTCTGGTCGGCGCCTTCGGCAGTCAGGGGCTCGCCGACGAGACCGTGCTGCTGGCCGGGCTGCGCCGCTTCCTGGCCGGCCCGCGGGCCGCCGCCACCGGATCGGCGCTGCCCGGGCTGCTGCTCGACGCGCCCACCCTGCCCTGCAAGGCCAACCTGCTCACCCGGATCAACGGCCTGGACGAACTGGTCGGCCCGGTCGCCTCCCAGTCCGTCTACGTGGACATCCCCAACCCGCTGGCGGGCGCATGAGCCTGCTCGACGACCCGGCGGGATGGGGCGCGATCCCCACCCCGGCCGGCGAGTTCCGGCTCAGCCCGGTCCGGCTGCCCACCGACCTGGACCTGCTCGCCGGGTGGATGAACGACCCCGAGATCGCCGCGTTCTGGCGGCTCGCCGGGCCGCCCGACGCCACCGAACGGCACCTCCGGGCCCAACTCGACGGTGACGGCCGCAGCGTGCCCTGCCTCGGCCTGCTCGACGGCGCCGCGACGAGTTACTGGGAGGTCTACCGCGCCGACCTCGACCCGCTCGCCCGGCACTACCCGGCCCGGCCGCACGACACCGGCGTCCACCTCCTGATCGGCCCCGCCGAGAGCCGCGGCCGGGGCCTCGGCGCCGTCCTGCTGGCCGCCCTCGCCGAGCGGATCCTGCGGCGACGGCCCCGCTGCGAACGGGTCGTCGCCGAGCCGGACGTCCGCAACCGGCGCTCCGTCCGGGCCTTCGAACGGGCCGGATTCCGGCTGGACACCGAACTCGACCTGCCCGACAAGCGCGCCGCCCTGATGGTCCGTGCCCGCGTCCCCTTCGTCGCCTAGGACACCCCCGTGGACACCCCAGCACCCCAGCCGCCGTACGACCTGCTCGGCGTCGGCATCGGCCCCTTCAACCTCTCGCTCGCCGCGCTCGCCGCGCCCGTCCCCGGCCTGCGCACGCTCTTCTGCGACCAGCGCCCGGAGTTCCGCTGGCACCCCGGCATGCTGGTGGACGGGGCCCGGATGCAGGTGCCGTTCCTCGCCGACCTGGTCTCCCTCGTCGACCCGACCAACCCCTGGTCCTTCCTCAACTACCTGCGCGACCAGGACCGGCTCTTCCCGTTCTACTTCGCCGAGCGCTTCCAACTGCCCCGCCGCGAGTACGACCACTACTGCCGGTGGGCCGCCGAACGGCTCGCCAACTGCCGCTTCGGCACCGAGGTCACCGCCCTGCACTGGGAAGCCCCGCACTTCCGGGCCGAGCTGACCGACACCGCGACCGGGCGGCGGACCGAGGTGCACGCCCGCAACCTCGCCCTCGGCGTCGGCACCCGGCCCGTCCTGCCCGAGGCCTTCACCGCCCTCGACGGCCACCCGCGCGCCTTCCACTCCGCCGACTACCTGGACCGCCGCGGCGACCTCGCCGGCGCCCGGGACATCACCGTGGTCGGCAGCGGGCAGTCCGGCGCCGAGGTCTTCCTCGACCTGCTCCGGCGCCACGACGGCGACGGCGTCCGGCTGCGCTGGCTCACCCGGACCAGGGCGCTCGCGCCGATGGAGTACTCCAAGCTCGGCCTGGAGCACTTCACCCCCGACTACACCCGCTACTTCCACAGCCTGCCCGAACCCGTCCGGGACGCGCTGGTCGCCGCCCAGTGGCAACTGCACAAGGCCGCCAGCGCCGAAACCCTCGCCGAGATCCACGACCACCTCTACGAACGCACCATCGGCCGCCCGATCGACACCGCCCCGGTCGACATCACCCCCGGCACCGCCGTCACCGAAGCCCGCCCCGGCCCCTGCGGCGGCCTCGAACTGCACTGCCGGCACGGCGACTCCGGCGTCGAACACGTCCTGCGCACCGACGCCGTGGTGCTCGCCACCGGCTACCGGGCCGCCCGCCCGGCCGCGCTCGAACCGCTCGCCCGGCTGATCGACTGGGACGGGGACGGGCGCTACCGGGTCGACCTCGACCACCGGGTCGCCACCCGGCCCGAACTCACCGGCGGCCTCTACGTCCAGAACGCCGAACTGCACACCCACGGCGTCGGCGCCCCCGACCTGGGGCTCGGCGCCCACCGGGCCGCCGTCATCCTCAACGCCGTCACCGGCCGGACCGTCCACCGGCTGCCCGCCCGCACCGCCTGGACCGGCTTCGCGCCGCCCCGGACCGCCCCCGCCGCTGCGGGCGCTGCCGCGGGCGCCGCCGCGGCTGTTGCCGAGGGCACCCCCGCCGCCGAGGGCACCCCCACCGAGAGCACCCCTGCCATCCCCCGTCCCCAGGAGCTGACCCGTGCCGCAACCGTCGGCCGCTGAACCGCCGTTGTACCTGCCCCCGCACCTGACCGCCGGGCACTGGCGGCGGGCCGGGCGCGCCCTGCTGGCCAAGATGCTCGGCGAGTTCGCCTACGAGGAACTGCTCACCCCCGTCCGCGCCGCCTCCGACGGCGAGTACCTGCTCTGGCTGCCCGAGGCCGAGTACCGCTTCACCGCCCGCCGCGGCGCGTACGGAAGCTGGCGGGTCGACCCGGAGTCGGTCCGCTGCTCCGACCCGGACGGCCTCGACCCGCTGCGCTTCCTCCCGCACGCCCGGCACGCCCTCGGCCTGCGCGGCGAGACCACCGGCCACCTGATCCGCGAACTCACCGCCACCCTGACCGCCGACGCGCACCAGCTCGCCACCGCGCTCACCGCCGCCGAACTCGCCGACCTCGACCACCCCGCCCTGGAGGGCCGCCAGGACGGCCACCCCTGGATCGTCCCCAACAAGGGCCGGATCGGCTTCTCCGCCACCGACGCCGCCCGCTGGGCCCCGGAGGCCCGCACCCCGCGCCCGCTGCCCTGGATCGCCGTCCACCGCCGGCTCGCCGAGTACCGCGGCGTGCCCGGCCTGGAGCGGCCCGAGCAGCTGTACGCCCGCGAACTCGACGACCCGGACGCGCTGCGCGCCGCCCTCGGCCCGGCCGCCGCCGACTACCTGCTGCTGCCCGTCCACCCCTGGCAGTGGGACGAGACGATCGTCCCGCTGTTCGCGCCCTGGATCGCCTCCGGCGAGATCGTCCCGCTGCCCTCCGACGGCGACCCACGGCTGCCCCAGCAGTCCATCCGCTCCTTCTTCAACACCGCCCACCCCGAGCGCTGCACCGTCAAACTGCCGTTGTCCGTCCTCAACACCCTGGTCTGGCGCGGCCTGCCCACCGAACGCACCCTCGCCGCGCCCGCCGTCACCGCCTGGATCCACGGTCTGCGCGACGCCGACTCCTACCTGCGCGACGAGTGCCGGGTGATCCTGCTCGGCGAGATCGCCTCCGTCACCGTCGACCACCCGCTCTACCGTGAGCTGCCCGAGGCGCCCTACCAGTACAAGGAACTCCTCGGCGCGATCTGGCGCGAACCGCTCGGCCCCTTCCTGGCCAGCGGCGAACGCGCCCGCACCCTGGCCGCCCTGCTGCAGACCGGCTCCGACGGCCGGGCGCTCGCCGCCGAACTGATCGCCCGCTCCGGGCTCACCCCCGCCGCCTGGACCGGCCGGCTGTTCGGCGCCGTGCTGCCGCCGCTGCTGCACTTCCTCTACCGGTACGGGCTGGTCTTCTCCCCGCACGGGGAGAACGCCATCGTCGTCTTCGACGAGCACGACGCGCCGACCCGGCTCGCGGTCAAGGACTTCGTCGACGACGTCAACCTCAGCGACCAGGACCTGCCCGAACTGCGCGACCTGCCCGCCGAGGTCGACGACGTCCTGCTGCGGGACGGCCCGCAGGGGCTCTGCCAGTTCCTCCACTCCGGGCTGTTCATCGGCGTCCTGCGCTACCTCGCCCCACTGCTGGAGGCGCAGACCGGGCTGCCCGAGGCCGAGTTCTGGGCCCTGCTGCGGGCCGAGATCCGCCGCTACCAGGACCGCTTCCCCGGCCTGGGCGAGCGCTTCGAGCTGTTCGACCTGTTCCGGCCGCGGATCGACCGGCTCTGCCTCAACCGCAACCGGCTGCTGCTCGACGGCTACCAGGACCGCCCGCACCGCCCGCACGCCGCCCGGTACGGGACCGTCCCCAACGCCCTGGTGACCCTGGAGGCGGATCTTCCCGGGCGACGGAGCCGGATTGTCACCCCAGCCCCGTAGGCTGGGAGGGTCATGACGAACGACTCCGAAACCCAGCTCCCCGGCGAGACCGAGCTCCCTGGCGAGGACGGCGGCGCCGCCGCCGACGTCGAGGAAGCCGTCGCCGTTCCGCGCTCCCGCATCCCCGACCTGCTGCACGCCGCGGTGGCGGCCGTCGGCGGCGTCGAGCGCCCCGGTCAGCTCCGGATGGCCGAGGCCGTCGCCGACGCCGTCGACAACGCCGAGCACCTGCTCGTCCAGGCCGGCACCGGCACCGGGAAGTCCCTCGCCTACCTGGTGCCCGCGCTCGCCCACGGGGACCGCGTGGTGGTCGCCACCGCCACCCTGGCGCTGCAACGCCAGCTCGTCGAACGGGACTTGCCGCGCACGGTCGAGGCGCTGCACCCGGTGCTGCGCCGCCGCCCGCTGTTCGCGATGCTCAAGGGCCGCTCCAACTACCTGTGCCTGCACCGGGCCAACGAGGGCACCCCGAGCGACGAGGGCGAGGGCCTGTTCGACGCGGCCGAGGCGCTCGGCGGGCCCGCCAGCAAGCTCGGGCAGGACGTGCTGCGGCTGCGCGAGTGGGCCGACGAGAGCGACACCGGGGACCGGGACGACCTCAGCCCCGGCGTCTCCGACAAGGCCTGGGCCCAGCTGGCGGTCACCTCCAAGGAGTGCCTGGGCGCCACCCGCTGCGCGTACGGGCAGGAGTGCTTCGCCGAGAAGGCCCGGGAGCGGGCCAAGCTGGCCGACGTCGTGGTCACCAACCACGCGATGCTCGCGATCGACGCGATCGAGGGCGCGCCGGTGCTGCCCGAGCACGGGCTGCTGATCGTCGACGAGGCGCACGAACTGGTCAACCGGGTCACCGGCGCGGCCACCGCCGAGCTGACCGTCGGCGCGGTCAACCGGGCGGTCAAGCGCGCCGCCCGGCTCGCCAACGAGAAGGCCGTGGACGCCTTGCAGGCCGCCGCCGAGAACTACCACGGCCTGATGGAGACCGCCCAGCCCGGCCGGGTCGAGGAACTGCCCGAGTACCTGGCGTACGCGGTCACCTCGATCCGGGACGCCGCCCGCCAGGTGATCAGCTCGCTCGGCGAGACCCGCGACAAGGGGCTCAGCGACGAGGACGCCGTCCGCAAGCAGGCGATGGCCTCCGCCGAGTCGCTGCACGAGACCGCCGAGCGGCTGCTGGAGGACTCCGAGTACGACGTGGTCTGGATCGAGCGCAGCGACCGCTTCGGCATGGGCACCGGCTCGCTGCGGGTCGCGCCGCTCAGCGTCTCCGGGCTGCTGCGCGAGGGCCTCTACAAGGAGCGCTCGGTGGTGCTCACCTCGGCCACCCTCAAGCTCGGCGGGGACTTCAACGGCGTCGCCGCCTCCGTCGGCCTGCCCTCGGACTCCCGGCTGCCGGACCAGCGCACCCCCGGGGACAATCCTTCGTCCGGGTCCGGGTCCGGGTCCGGTTCCGGTTCCGGCTTCGGCGAGGACGCGGTGCCGCACTGGCGCGGCATCGACGTCGGCTCGCCGTTCAAGTACCCCAAGCAGGGCATCCTGTACGTCGCCCGGCACCTCGCCGATCCCGGCCGAGATCCCGAACGGCCCGACATGCTGGACGAGTTGGCGGAGCTGATCGGCGCGGCCGGCGGGCGCACGCTGGGCCTGTTCTCCTCGATGCGCGGCGCCCAGACGGCCGCCGAGGCGCTGCGGGAGCGGCTGGACAACCGGATCCTGCTCCAGGGGGAGGACACCCTGGGCGAGTTGATCCGGGAGTTCGCCTCGGACGCGTCCACCTGCCTGTTCGGCACGCTCTCGCTCTGGCAGGGCGTGGACGTACCCGGCTCGGCCTGCCAGCTGGTCGTGATGGACCGCATCCCGTTCCCCCGGCCGGACGACCCGCTGATGAGCGCCCGCCAGAAGGACGTCGAACAGCGCGGCGGGAACGGCTTCATGGCCGTCGCGGCGACGCACGCGGCGCTGCTGATGGCGCAGGGCGCCGGCCGGCTGGTGCGCGCGGCCGAGGACCGGGGCGTGGTCGCGGTGCTCGACCCGCGGGTGGAGACCAAGCGGTACGGGAGCTTCTTCCGCTCCTCGATGCCGGAGTTCTGGTACACCACGGACCGCAACCAGGTGCGCCGCTCGCTGGCGGCGATCGACGCCTCGGCGCCGCCGGTCAAGCCGGTGGTGAAGCGGGGCTGAGCGGTGCCGTGATCCGGGGCTCCGTCCAGCCCCCCTGGGGGCCGAGGCGGGGCCCGGAAGCCCCCGGAGACGCCGGAGGGGCTCCCCGCGACCACGCGGTGGAGCCCCTTCCCGCTGGGTGCGCGCGAGGCGTCAGAGGCGGCGCAGGACCGCGACGACCTTGCCCAGGATGGTCGCGTTGTCGCCGTTGATCGGCTCGTACGCCGGGTTGTGCGGCATCAGCCAGATCCGGCCGTCCTCGCGCTTGAGCCGCTTGACCGTGGCCTCGCCGTCGATCATCGCGGCCACGATGTCGCCGTTCTCGGCGACCGGCTGGCGGCGCACGGTGACCCAGTCGCCGTCGCAGATGGCCGCCTCGATCATCGAGTCGCCGCGCACGGTGAGCGCGAACAGCTCGCCCTCGCCGACCAGCTGGCGGGGCAGCGGGAAGACGTCCTCGACCGTCTGCTCGGCCAGGATCGGGCCGCCGGCGGCGATCCGGCCGACCAGCGGCACGTACGAGGTGGACGGCCGGCCGGCCGTCTCGGCGGTGTTCGGGCGGGCCACCTCGACGCCGCGGACCTCGTAGGCGCGCGGGCGGTGCGGGTCGCGGCGCAGGAAGCCCTTGCGTTCCAGTGCCATCAGCTGGTGGGCGACCGAGGAGGTGCTGGACAGGCCGACGGCCTGGCCGATCTCGCGCATGGACGGCGGGTAGCCGCGGCGCTGGACGGAGTCCCGGATGACCTCGATCACGCGGCGCTGGCGTTCGGTGAGACCGGCCTCGTCGGTGCGGATGCCGGGGGGGCGGCCGGGCAGCGCGCGGGTGGGCGCCTGGTGGGCGTCGTCGATCGCTGGGGAGTGTTCGATCGGCTGGTCGGGAACGCGGCCCGTGCTGGAAAGGGCCGGGCCGGAGAGGCGCTGGTCTTCGCTACGGTCCATGCTGATGTCCACGCTCTGCTGATTCGTGGTGCGCTGCCCCACCTTGAACTGGGAGTGTTCCTGCACCGGGATGGTGTTGCTTTCGATGGTGTTCACGGCGGCCCCTCTCGACGGCTGTCCTCTCCCCTTTTCCAGCCCAACGCCCCTCCTATCGAAAGGTTGCGCCAAACACACGTTCGAGTGAATTATTCGAGAGTTGGCTGACTCGATCAAGGCTTTGCTGTACATCGAGACTGTGCATCGAGTAAATGTTCGATCGGATCTCGACTTCGGCAGTCTAATCGGTGCCGACACGCCAGGGGTGTCGCTTCCCCCGGAGACCTACATCTAGTGGTTACAGTCCTCTCCGTGCCCAGTACTAGTGGTTACGGCGCATGATCAGCTTGCCGAGGCCGGGGTCGCATCGCATAGACTCAACAGGTCCGTACGTCCTGCCAGGGAGGGATCCTCAGGTGCACTGCCCCTTCTGCCGGCATTCCGACAGCCGTGTTGTCGACAGCCGGACCAATGAGGACGGCAGCTCGATCCGCCGTCGTCGGCAGTGCCCGGACTGCGGCCGCCGCTTCACCACCGTGGAGACGGCCGCACTGATGGTCATCAAGCGCAGCGGGGTCACCGAGCCCTTCTCCCGGGAGAAGGTCATCACCGGCGTCCGCAAGGCCTGTCAGGGCCGCCCGGTCACCGAGGACGCCCTCGCCCAGCTCGGCCAGCGGGTCGAGGAGTGCGTGCGCGCCACCGGCAACGCCGAGCTGACCACCCACGACGTCGGGCTGGCCATACTCGGCCCGCTCAAGGAACTCGACGTGGTCGCCTTCCTGCGCTTCGCCAGCGTGTACCAGGCGTACGACGGACTGGAAGACTTCGAGGCCGCCATCGCGGAACTCCGCGCCGAACGGCCCGTCCCCGAGGCGGACGGCACCTGCGTGCCCGTCGCCGCCGCCGCGCCCTAGGAGGCGCCGGCACCCGGCCCCCTGGCGGGCCTTGCTGCACCACGGGTCCCACGGGGCCCACGCATGCCCGAAAAAAGGGCACAGAACACAACAAACCGTGCGCAAGCAGGCGAGGTCTCCGCCTGCCCGCACACCGGAAGAACGAACCAGCGGTGCCCGGACTTTTCAGGGCACTTCGGGCGTTTGCCCAGGAGGAGGAAGAAGTGACAGACACCACGAGCGGTTCCGCACGCGGGTCGAAGTCCGACAAGACCACGGCCAAGGGCGGCGGCAAGGCCCCCAAGGGCGGTCTGCCGATCGGGCGCATCTACACCACTCCTGGCGTGCACCCGTACGACGAGGTCCGCTGGGAGCGCCGCGACGTCGTCATGACCAACTGGCGCGACGGGTCCATCAACTTCGAGCAGCGCGGCGTCGAGTTCCCCGACTTCTGGTCGGTCAACGCCGTCAACATCGTCACGTCCAAGTACTTCCGCGGCGCCGTCGGCACTCCCCAGCGCGAGTGGAGCCTCAAGCAGATCATCGACCGCGTGGTGCTCACCTACCGCGCCGCCGGCGAGAAGCACGGCTACTTCGCCACCAAGGACGACGCCGAGATCTTCGAGCACGAGCTGACGCACGCCCTCCTCCACCAGGTGTTCAGCTTCAACTCGCCGGTCTGGTTCAACGTCGGCACCAAGCAGCCCCAGCAGGTCAGCGCCTGCTTCATCCTGTCCGTCGACGACTCCATGGAGTCGATCCTCGACTGGTACAAGGAAGAGGGCATGATCTTCAAGGGCGGCTCCGGCGCCGGCCTCAACCTCTCCCGCATCCGCTCCTCGAAGGAACTGCTGTCCTCCGGCGGCAACGCCTCCGGCCCGGTCTCCTTCATGCGCGGCGCCGACGCCTCCGCCGGCACCATCAAGTCCGGTGGCGCCACCCGCCGCGCGGCCAAGATGGTCGTGCTCGACGTCGACCACCCCGACGTCGAGGCCTTCATCGAGACCAAGGTGAAGGAGGAGGAGAAGATCCGCGCCCTGCGCGACGCCGGCTTCGACATGGACCTCGGCGGCGACGACATCACCTCCGTCCAGTACCAGAACGCCAACAACTCCGTCCGCGTCTCCGACGAATTCATGACCGCCGTCGAGAACGGCACCGAATTCGGCCTGCGCGCCCGGATGACCGGCGAGGTCATCGAGACCGTCGACGCCAAGAAGCTGTTCCGCAAGATGGCCGAGGCCGCCTGGGCCTGCGCCGACCCGGGAATCCAGTACGACTCCACCATCAACCACTGGCACACCTGCCCGGAGTCCGGCCGCATCAACGCGTCCAACCCCTGCTCCGAGTACATGCACCTGGACAACTCCAGCTGCAACCTCGCCTCGCTGAACCTGATGAAGTTCCTGCGCGACGACGACTCCTTCGACGCGGACACCTTCGCCAAGGTCGTCGAGCTGGTCATCACCGCGATGGACATCTCCATCTGCTTCGCCGACTTCCCCACCGAGAAGATCGGCGAGACCACCCGCGCCTACCGCCAGCTCGGCATCGGCTACGCCAACCTCGGCGCCCTGCTGATGGCCACCGGCCACGCCTACGACAGCGAGGGCGGCCGCGCCCTGGCCGGCGCCATCACCTCGCTGATGACCGGCACCGCCTACCGCCGCGGCGCCGAACTCGCCGGCGTCGTCGGCCCGTACGACGGCTACGCCCGCAACGCCGCCCCGCACCAGCTGGTCATGAAGCAGCACTCGGACGCCTCGCTCGCCGCCGTCTCGCTCGACGAGCTGGACGCCCCGGTCTGGGCCGTGGCCAACGACACCTGGCAGGACGTCCTGCGGATCGGCGCGCAGAACGGTTTCCGCAACGCCCAGGCCTCGGTGCTCGCCCCCACCGGCACCATCGGCCTGATGATGGACTGCGACACCACCGGCGTCGAGCCGGACCTGGCGCTCGTCAAGTTCAAGAAGCTCGTCGGCGGCGGCTCGATGCAGATCGTCAACGGCACCGTCCCGCGCGCCCTCAAGCGCCTCGGCTACCAGGACGAGCAGATCGAGGCGGTCGTCGCCCACATCGCCGAGCACGGCAACGTGGTGGACGCCCCGGGCCTCAAGGCCGAGCACTACGAGGTCTTCGACTGCGCGATGGGCGAGCGGGTCATCTCGGCCATGGGCCACGTCCGGATGATGGCCGCGATCCAGCCCTGGATCTCCGGCGCGATCTCCAAGACCGTGAACATGCCGGCCTCCGCGACCATCGAGGACATCGAGGAGATCTACTTCGAGGCGTGGAAGATGGGCGTCAAGGCGCTCGCCATCTACCGCGAAAACTCGAAGGTCGGCCAGCCGCTCTCGGCGAAGAAGAAGGACTCCGAGGCCAAGGCCGAGGAGGCTCCGGCCGCCGCGGTCCAGAAGGTCGTCGAGTACCGCCCGGTCCGCAAGCGCCTGCCCAAGGGCCGCCCGGGCATCACCACCTCCTTCACGGTCGGTGGCGCCGAGGGCTACATGACCGCCAACTCCTACCCGGACGACGGCCTCGGCGAGGTCTTCCTCAAGATGTCCAAGCAGGGTTCGACCCTCGCGGGCATGATGGACGCCTTCTCCATCGCCGTCTCGGTCGGCCTGCAGTACGGCGTGCCGCTGGAGACCTACGTCTCGAAGTTCACCAACATGCGCTTCGAGCCGGCCGGCCTGACCGACGACCCGGACGTGCGGATGGCACAGTCGATCGTCGACTACATCTTCCGCCGCCTGGCGCTCGACTTCCTGCCGTTCGAGACCCGCTCGGCGCTCGGCATCCACTCCGTCGAGGAGCGCCAGCGCCACCTGGACACGGGTTCCTACGAGCCGCTGGAGTCCGAGGAGCTCGACACCGAGTCGCTCGCCCAGTCGGCCCCGGTGGTCGCCACCCCGGCCCCCGCCGTCGAGGCGCCCAAGGCCCCCAAGGCCTCCCCGGCGCAGGCTCACAACTCCACGGAGCTGATGGAGATCCAGCTCGGCCTCAACGCCGACGCCCCGCTCTGCTTCTCCTGCGGCACCAAGATGCGCCGCGCCGGCAGCTGCTACCTCTGCGAGGGCTGCGGCTCCACCAGCGGCTGCAGCTGACCGCCGGTACTGACCCCGCGCGGGTGAGCCACCGCTGAGGGGGGGGGGGGGGGGGGGGCGCGAGCGCGCCCCCCCCGCGGGGTGGGGGGGGCGCCGGCGCGGG
>NZ_JBHWIR010000009.1:46705-81225 GCF_042731835.1 Kitasatospora sp. NPDC059817
CTTCACGTCCTCGCCCCGCCTCTTCTCGTTGTCCGGGCACCTTCGCGGACGCCGATGTCACGGATGGGGGCGGTGGGCGGTCGGTAGGGGTGACGGTGTTCGGCGGGAGGAGTGGTGTGGTGATGGGGATGGTGCTGGTGACCGGGGCGACGGGGGTCCTGGGGCGGGAGGTGGTGCGGCTGCTGGTCGCGCGCGGGGTGGCGGTGCGGGGGTTGAGCCGGCGGGTGCGGAGCGGGGGCGCGGGGGTCGAGTGGGTGGTCGGGGACCTCGTGACCGGGGAGGGGATCGCCGGGGCGGTGGCGGGGGTCGAGGTGGTGGTGGACTGCGCGACCACGGTGGGGCGCAAGGACGTGGCCGCGGTCCGGACGCTGGTGGCGGAGGCCGGGAGGGCGGGGGTGCGGCACCTGCTGTACGTGTCGATCGTCGGGGTCGACCGGGTGCCGATCCCGTACTACCGGGCGAAGCTCGCCTGTGAGCGGGTGGTGCGGGAGTCGGGGCTGGGGTGGACGGTGCTGCGGGCGACGCAGTTCCACGACCTGTTGCTGAGGATTTTCGACGTGTCGGCGCGGCTGCCGGTGTTCCCGGTGCTTGGCGGGGCGAGCGTCCAGCCGGTGGACGTGCGGGAGGTGGCCGCGCGGGTGGCGGAGCTGGTGGGGGAGGGGCCGGCCGGGTACGCGCCGGAGGTGGGCGGGCCGCGGGTGCGGCCGTACCGGGAGCTGGCCGAGGCGTACCTGCGGGCGTCGGGTCGGCGTCGGGCGCTGCTGCCGGTGCGGGTGCCGGGGGCCTCGGGGCGGGCGCTGCGGGCGGGCGGGAACCTCGTGCCGGAGCGGGCGGTGGGCCGGGGGACCTTCGAGGAGGTGTTGGCGGAGCGGTTCGGCGACCGCTGACGTCAACCAGGGTTGCACCGGCCGTACTGACGGTCGGTCAAGAGGCGTGGCCCCGTTCGGGTTTCCGGGCGGGGTCGTCGTATCTGTCGCGCGGAGGCGGAGGTCGCGGAGGTCGCGGTCGGGGTGTCGGTGGATGAAGGTCGACGCGGACCTTGGCGGCGGCTGGCGGCTGCGTTAACGTCATCGGATCGGTTCGTCCGTCGCCCTTCGCGATCTCTGCACGCCCGTCTCCGGTACAGCGCGATGTCGTTCAGCCCACCGTCGGCAGCATGCCCTGGCGAGGAGGACCGCATTGACCCTCAACCCGACCGCGCCGTCCGAGAGTTCCGGCTACCGCGGTTCCGGCCGCCGCTTGGCCGCCGTACCCGCCCTGCTTGCGGCGCTGGCCCTGACCGCGGCCTGCTCCAACAGCTCCGGCGGTTCGGGTGGCGGTGGTGACGCGGCGGCCCCGTCGCTGTCCGGTGACTGCGCCAAGTACCAGCCGTACGCCGGGCATTCGGGCACCACGGTGACGATGTTCGCCTCGATCCTCAGCCCGGAGTCGGACAATCTGGAGAAGTCCTGGGCCGAGTTCGCCAAGTGCACCGGCATCAAGATCAGTTACGAGGGCTCGAACGACTTCGAGTCCCAGCTGCCGGTCCGGGTGGCCGGCGGCAACGCCCCGGACTTCGCGATCATCCCGCAGCCGGGCCTGCTGGCGCAGATGGTGAAGAGCGGCAAGGTGGTCAAGCCGCCCGCCCAGACGGTCACCAACGAGGACCGGTGGAGTCCGATCTGGAAGACCTACGGCTCGGTCAACGGCACCTTCTACGCGGCGCCGATGAGCGCCAACATGAAGTCGCTGGTCTGGTACTCGCCGAAGGCCTTCAAGGCGGGCGGCTACGAGGTGCCGAAGACCTGGGCGGACCTGATGGCGCTCAGCGACCGGATCGCCAAGTCCGGTGGTGCCAAGCCCTGGTGCGGCGGCATCGCCTCGGGCACGGCCACCGGCTGGCCGGCCACCGACTGGCTGGAGGAGGTGGTGCTCGGCACGTACGGCGGTGACGTGTACGACCAGTGGGTCGGCCACCAGGTGAAGTTCTCCGACGAGAAGATCACCACCGCGATGAAGACCGTCGCCGGCTGGATGCAGAACCCGGCCTGGGTCAACGGCGGTTACGGCGACGTCAAGTCGATCGCCACCACCACCTTCCAGGACGCGGGCGCGCCGGTCCTCACCGGCAAGTGCGCCATGCTCCAGCAGGCGTCGTTCTACGAGGCGCAGTGGCCCAAGGACACCAAGGTCGGCCCGGACGGCGACGTGTTCGCCTTCCACCTGCCCGCGGTGAACCCGGCGATCCCCAACCCGGTCGAGGGCGGCGGCGAGTTCCTGGCCGCCTTCTCCGGCCGGCCCGAGGTGCAGGCGGTGCAGAACTACCTGTCCAGCTCGGACTGGGCGAGCAGCCGGGTGAAGACCGCGACGGGCTGGGTCTCGGCCAACCAGGGCGTGGACAAGAGCCTGTACACCGACCCGATCGACCGGCTGTCGGCGGACGCGCTGACCGACCCGGCGGCGACCTTCCGCTTCGACGGCTCCGACCTGATGCCGGCCGCCATCGGTGCCGGGCAGGAGTGGAAGTCGCTGACCGCCTGGTTCGCCGAGGGGCAGTCGATCCAGAAGACCGCCGCCGACATCGACGCCGCCTGGCCGCAGTAGCCGCACGGTCGCAGCGGGCGCCTGGCTGTAGTGGGCGCTTGGCCGCAGTGGGCAGACGCCCGCAGTAGGCGCCTGGCCGTAGTGGGCGCCGGGCCGGACTCGGGCCCGGCCGGGCGCCGTTCAGGACCACCTGTCGAGGGCGGTGCGGGGCCACCCACCCGCACCGCCCGCCCCTTCCCACCAGAACAGGAGGGACGCACCGTCATGTCCGTACCCGGAACCCCTTCACCGGTCACCGCGCTCGCCACCGGCTCCTGGGGCGACGCGGCGGTCAAGTTCGGCAACAGCCTCGGCGCCGTCGCGGGCTTCCTCGGCATCCTGCTGCTGGTCTTCTTCGCCGCGGGCCGGGCCCGGGGCCGGCTCTCCCGCCCGCTGTCGGTGGTGGTGTTCCTCGGCCCGGCCGCGGTGCTGCTGCTGGTGGGCCTGGTCGTGCCGCTGATCCGCACGGTCTATCTGAGCCTGCAGAACGCCGACGGCAGCGGGTTCGTCGGCGGCGAGAACTTCGGCTGGGCGTTCACCACCGACTCGGTGCAGAAGGTGCTGGTCAACACGCTGCTCTGGCTGGTGGTCGCGCCGTTGGCGGCGACCGGCCTGGGCCTGGTGCTGGCGCTGCTGGTGGACCGGATGCGCGGCCAGGCGGTGTACAAGTCGCTGATCTTCATGCCGATGGCGATCTCGCTGGTCGGCGCCTCGATCATCTTCAAGTTCGTCTACGAGTCGCGTGGACCGGGCCAGTCGCAGATCGGCCTGCTGAGCCAACTCGCCATCGCGGTGGGCTGGGACGATCCGCCGAACTGGATGCTCTCGCAGCCGTTGAACACCTTCCTGCTGATGGCGGTGATGGTCTGGGTGCAGACGGGCTTCGCGCTGGTGGTGCTGTCGGCGGCGATCAAGGCGATCCCCGACGAGGTCACCGAGGCGGCCCGGCTGGACGGTGCGCAGGGGGTGCGGCTGTTCTGGTACGTCACGGTGCCGATGATCCGCACCACGGTGGTGGTGGTGCTGACCACCATCATGATCATCACGCTGAAGGCCTTCGACATCGTCCGCACCATGACCGGCGGCAACTTCGGTACCCAGGTGCTGGCCAACGAGATGTACTCGCAGTCCTTCGTGCAGTTCAACACCGGGCGGGGCAGTGCCCTCGCGGTGATCCTCTTCCTCGCGGTGCTGCCGTTGGTGGCCTACAACATCGTCCAGCTGCGGAAGGAGCGTGCGGTCCGATGAGCGCACCGCACGACAGGCCGGCCCGCGCGATGAGCGCGCCGCACGGCAGCCCGGTCCGGAAGGCCTTCAGCAGCCCGCTGGCCTCGGTCTTCGTGATCGCGGTGACCGTCCTGTGGACGATCCCGACGGTGGGCCTGCTGGTGACCTCGCTGCGCCCCAAGCAGGACGTGACGGCGAACGGCTGGTGGAACGCCTTCCTCCACCCGGACCTGGGCCTGGGCAACTACCACACGGTGCTGTTCGAGGGCGGCTCCGGCGTCTCCACCGGGCTGATGCCGTTCCTGGTGAACTCGCTGGCGATCAGCGTCCCGGCCACCCTGTTCCCGCTGGTGCTGGCGGCGATGGCGGCGTACGGGCTGGCCTGGGTGCGGTTCCGGGGGAGCGACACGGTGTTCTTCGCGGTGTTCGCGCTCCAGGTGGTGCCGATCCAGATGGCGCTGATCCCGCTGCTGCGCCTCTTCTCCGGCGGCGCGCACCTGGGCTCGCTGACGCTGATCCCGGCGGTGGACCTGAAGGGCAGCTACGCACCGGTGTGGCTGGCGCACACCATGTTCGCGCTGCCGCTGGCGGTGTTCCTGCTGCACAACTTCATCGCCCAGCTGCCGCGGGACCTGATGGAGGCGGCGGTGGTGGACGGGGCCTCGCACTTCAAGATCTTCCGTTCGATCGTGCTGCCGCTGTGCACCCCGGCGCTGGCCTCGTTCGCGATCTTCCAGTTCCTGTGGGTCTGGAACGACCTGCTGGTCGCGTTGACCTTCGCGGGCGGCACGCCGGAGGTGGCGCCGATGACGGTCCGGCTGGCGCAGCTGTCCGGGTCCTTCGGCGGGCGGTGGGAGCTGCTGACGGCCGGGGCATTCCTGTCGATCGTCGTCCCGTTGATCGTCTTCTTCAGCTTGCAGCGGTACTTCGTCCGGGGCCTGCTGGCCGGGTCGGTGAAGGGGTAGCGGAGGGGTGGTGGAGGGGCCCCGGGAGGGGTACGGGAGGGCCGCGGGAGCGGTGCGGGAGGGCTCCGGGAGCGGTGGCGGGAAGGCGGGCCGAGATTTCTGAACTTGTTCAGAACTGAGTTTTGAACCTGTTCAGAATGGTCTACAGTCGGCTGCAGCCGCGGCGCCGAGCGCGCCCGACGGCGGACTGCCCCAAGGGCGGCTTCCGCATGCCCGCCGACCACCGAGGGGGACTCATGTCCGGCCCGTCCACGCCCGCCCTGGCCGACCTGCCACCCGAGCCCGGGCCCGCGGCACATGGAGCCGCGGCACATGGAGCCGCGACACATGGACCTGCGATGCCCGGGCCCGCGACGCTCGGACCCGGACCCGGCCCTCATTGGGGATCCGGCATGCCCGCGCCGCCGCACCACGGGTGGCTGCGCCCGAGCGACCCCGAGCGCAGGGCGGCCGCGACGCCCCGGGTCCTCCTCCTGGCACTGCTCACCGGCCTGCTGACAGCCTGGCTGCTGTTCGACGGCGTGGGCGTCAACCTGCTGATCTGCGCCGGCGCCACCGCTGCCGCGGCCGGTCTCGCCGCCCGGTCGGCGGGCCGCCGGATCCGGCCCTGGACGGTGGTGTGGAGCCTGCTCGCCGTCGCCCTGCTCGCCGTTCCGGCGCTCTGGGAGGCGGGCTGGCCGGTGTCGCTGTCCATCGGATGCGCGCTCGGCCTGGCCTCGCTCGCGCTGCACGGCGGCCGCCGCTGGGCGGGCGTCCTGCTCCCCCTGCCCGCCGTCCTCTGGCAGCTGCCGCCCGGCGCGCTCTGGCTGAGGGACGGGCTGCGCGGCCGGAGCCTGCCCTACCGGGGCCGCATCGTCCCGGTGCTCAAGGCACTCGCGGTCGCCGCCGTCCTGCTGACCGTCTTCGGTCTGCTGTTCGCCGGTGCGGACGCCGCCATGGCGGACCTGCTGGGCAGCCTCAGCCCCAGCCTCGACCTCCGCGGGCTCCCGCTGCGCGCGGTGCTGTTCGCACTGGGGGCGTTCACCGCCCTGGGCTTCGCCCACATCGCGGCCGGGCCCCGCCGCTGGGACCGTACGGTCGTCCGGCCGGGCCGGGCCCGCCGCCGGCTGGAGTGGGCGCTGCCGCTGGTCGCGCTCAACCTGATGTTCGGCGCCTTCGCGGTGATCCAGGCCCTGGTGGTGCTCGGCGGCGCCGACGCCGTCCTGCGCAACACCGGGATGAGCCGCTCCGAGTACGCCCGGCAGGGTTTCTGGCAGCTGAGCGTGATCACCGCGCTCACCCTGGTCGTGGTGGCGGTCGCCAAGCGCTGGGCCCCGCGCAGCACGCCCGCCGACCGCCGGGTGGCGCGGATCCTGCTCGGGACGCTCTGCGTGCTCGCCCTGGTCGTGGTCGCCTCGGCGCTCGGCCGGATGTGGTTCTACGTCGACGCCTCCGGCCTGACCAGGCTGCGGCTCTGGGTGCTGGTGGTCGAGGGCTGGCTCGGCGTCGTCCTGCTGCTGCTGATCACCGCCGGGCTGACCCGCTCGGCGGGCTGGTTGCCCCGCGTCGTCGTCCTCAGCGGCATGCTCACGGCGGCGGTGTACGGGCTGATGGGCCCGGACGCGATCATCGCCGAGCAGAACGTCGCCCGCTTCGAGCGGACCTCCCGGATCGACCTGCGCAACGTCCGCGACCTCTCGCCGGACGCCGCCCCCGCCCTGGACCGGCTCCCCGCCGTCCAGCGGGCCTGCGCGCTGCAGCTGATCCGCGCCGGGCTGGAGAACCACCCCGGGCCGGCCTGGTACGCCACCAGCGCCTCCGCCGCCCGGGCCCGGGAGATCCTGGCGCAACGGCCGCTGGTGGACCAGTTGGAGGAGGGGCGCACCCCCTGCGAGCGGGCCGGGATGAGGTACCAGGACCTCTGGCCCTGACGCCCGGCTCTGACACCGGTGCCTGCGTCGGTGCCTGACGCCTGCGGCTGCGTCGGGGGCGGAGTAGGGGCGGGAGTCGGGGCCGGGAAACGCGGCCGGGGGGGGGCGGGGGCGGGGCGGGCGGGGCGGGGGGCGCGCGGGGCGGGGGCGGGGGGGTGGGGGGCGCCCCCCCCCCGGCCCGGTGTGGTGCGCTGTGGTGCGGTGTGCCCTGGTCGGGCTCAGTGCATCGCGACGCCGGAGGCCCCGCTCGGCAGGTCGCTGGCCTTGGCCTTGATCACGAAGACCGAGACCACCAGCGCCAGCCCGGCGAGCACGGCACCCACGATGAAGCCGTGCGAAATCCCCTGGGTGAGGACCGAGTTGGCGGCGTCGGTGCCCTTCGGGAACTCGTGGTGCTGCTGGAGGTAGGCCAGCTGGTCCGGAGTGGCCGACTGGAGGAACTTCGGCTGCTGGAGCTTGCCCTCGGCGGTGGCGTAGTGCGCGAAGACCGTGGTCAGGATCGAGAGGCCGAGCGAACCGCCGATCTGCTGCATGGAGTTCAGCAGGCCGGATGCGGCGCCGGTCTCCTGACCGGGGACGCCCGCGACCGCGAGCAGCATCACCGGGACGAAGATCAGGCCCATGCCGAAGCCGAAGATGACCGTGGGGCCGAGCACCCCGTCCAGGTAGCCGCTGTCCTTGCTCATCTGGGTCAGCCAGGTGAGGCCGACGGTGACCAGCAGGGCGCCGCCCGCCATGAACGGCTTCGGGCCGTACTTGGCCTGGAGGCTGGAGGCGAGCTGCGCGGCGATGATGATCGACACGCTGATCGGCAGGAAGGACACGCCGGCCTTCAGCGGGCTGTAGCCGAGCGGGCCCTGCACGAAGAGCGTGATGTAGAAGAAGATGCCGAACATGGCCGCGGCCAGGCAGAGCATCATCACCAGGCCGCCGGTGCGGTTGCGGTTGGCGAGCAGGTGCAGCGGGGTGATCGGCTGGTCGGTGCGGTTCTCGATCACGACGAACGCGGCGAGCAGCAGCACGCCGCCCGCGAAGGAGCCGAGCGTGATGCTGTCCGACCAGCCGTCCGAGGCGGCACGGATGAACCCGTAGACCAGGCCGACCAGGCCGAGTGTCGAGGTGAGTGCGCCCGGCAGGTCGAAGCGGCCCGCGTGGCGCTCGGACTCGGCGATGTAGCGCGGTGCGGCGAGCGCGATCAGCGCCGCGATCGGCACGTTGACGAAGAAGACCCAGCGCCAGTCCAGGTACTCGGTGAGCAGACCGCCGGCCAGCAGGCCGATCGCGGCACCGGAACCGGCCACCGCCGAGAAGACGCCGAACGCCTTGTTGCGTTCCGGCCCTTCCTCGAAGTTGGTGGCGATCAGGGCGAATGCCGTCGGTGAGCAGATCGCGCCGCCGATGCCCTGGAGCGCGCGGGCGGCCAGCAGCATCCCGCCGTCCTGGGCGAAGCCGCCCAGCAGGGAGGCGAAGCCGAACAGCAAGGTCCCGAAGATGAACACCCGGCGGCGGCCGAGGATGTCGCCCGCGCGCCCGCCGAGCAGCAGCAGCCCGCCGAAGGTCAGCGTGTAGGCGTTGATGACCCACGACAGGTTGGTGGTCGAGAAGTTCAGCGCGTCCCTGATCTGCGGCAACGCGATGTTCACGATGGTGGCGTCGAGCACCACCATCAACTGCGTGGCCGCGATGACGGTCAGGGTGATGCCCTTGCCCCGGCCCTGGCTGCTCTGTGGTGGTGAGTTCTTGCTGATCGTGTCGGAGATAGCCACGATTGTGCCCCCTGCTGGCTATGTGCCTGGCTGCGTGCTTCGTATGCTGCGGACCGACTGGTCCGGCGTGAGCCCACGGTCTGGCGCGGGCTAGGAAGGAACGGGATCGTTCACTAATGTGGACGATATCCTGGGCCTGATTGTGAACGCAAGCGTTCCCTAAGGATGGTGGCGATGGATCGGTTGGTGCGGCGTCTGACGGCGGACCGGGCGACCGGTCGGGCGGGCGCCCGACCGCTTGAGGCGGCGGACGTGCCCCCGTCACCCGCGGCGCCACCGGGAGCGGCGCCCGAGCCGGCGGCTCACTGCCCGATGCGGGTCGCCCGTGAGGCCCTCACGCGGCCGGTGCGGCGCCGGGGGAAGGAGTTGGAGAACGCGATCTTCGAGGCCACGATCGACCAGCTCACCTCCGGCGGATACGCGCGGCTGACGATGGAAGGCGTCGCCGGCGCGGCGCGGACCGGGAAGGCCGCGCTCTACCGGCGCTGGGCATCCAAGGACGAACTGGTCATCGACGCCCTGGACGCCACTCTCCCACGGCCCTACGACACCCCCGACCTCGGGTCCGCCGATCTCGAATTGCGGCAGCTCATCGAGGTGTTCATGGGCGCGATGAACTCCCCGACGGGCGCCGCGATCCAGATATTGATGGGCGAGATCGACCATGAACGGGCCGAGGTGTTCAAGGACTTCATCGGCCAGCGGGTGATCGAGCCGACCAAGGAGACCATCCTGGCGATCCTGCGCCGCGGCGCCGACCGCGGCGACGTCCGGCCCGGCGCGGCCACCGCGCTGGTCGCGGACGTCGTCCCGGCGATGCTGCTCTACCAGGTGAAGATCTGCGGCCGGGAGAACATGGGGCCGGGCTTCGGGGCCCGGCTGATGGACGAGGTGCTGTACCCGCTGATCCGCGCCTGAGGGCGGCTGCGGCCGCGGCTCCGCGGGCGGGGCTGCCGGCCGGTTGGCGCCGACGGTTGGCGCCGAGCGGTTCGGGCGGGCGGCCTGGTGGGCGGGCCGCCGGCGGTCGGCCCGGGCGGCTGAGCGGAGGGGCTTAGGCTGGATGCTGCCCAGCTGAACGGGCTGCCCCTCCGCCGAACGGAACTCGCGATGCCCATCGTCCCGCCGACGCACTCCGTCGAGCGCTCGCTCCGCCGCGCCGGCGCCAAGATCGTCGTCGGCCTGGACGAGGTCGGGCGCGGCGCCTGGGCCGGCCCGGTCACCGTGGGCGCGGCCGTCACCGGCCTGCGCAAGGCCCCGGAGGGGCTGACCGACTCCAAGCTGCTCACCGAACTGCGCCGCCGCGCGCTCGCCCCGGTCCTCGCCGACTGGGTCACCGCCTACGCGCTCGGCCATGCCTCGCCGCAGGAGTGCGACGAACTCGGCATGACGGCGGCGCTGCGGCTGGCCGCCGTCCGCGCGCTGGAGGCGCTGCCGGTCGAGCCCGACGCGGTGATCCTGGACGGCAAGCACGACTACCTGGGCGGCCCCTGGCAGGTGCGCACGGTGATCAAGGGCGACCAGTCCTGCATCTGCGTCTCCGCCGCCTCGGTGCTCGCCAAGGTCCACCGCGACGGGCTGATGGCCGAACTCGGCGAGGAATGCCCGGAATACGGCTTCGCGGACAACGCTGGCTACCCGTCCCCGGTGCACCGTGCCGCGCTGGAGGAGTTCGGCCCCACCGGGCATCACCGGCTCTCCTGGGCATACCTGGACGCGCTGCCGAAGTGGCGGCACCTGAAGCGCGTCCGTGACGTCGCGGGTGCGGCCGAAGGCTCCGTCGACGAACAGTTGACGCTCGGTTTCTGACGGTCCGTCTGGAATTGCCTGGGTGGGGCGGTGGGTGTGCGGTGCCCAATGGGTGGGGTGCGCGTGCGTGTTCGAGCGGCATTTGATAGATATCCGGGTATGCCTGTCTTCCCCGAGGAGTCGGAGATTCACGAGAGCCTCCCGGGCCCCGGCGTTCCCTTCCCCCGCGAGTCGGACGCACAAGCCCTCCGCGCGCCTGCCAATGGCGGCGCTTCTTCCACCGCACCCACCACCGTCGCCGCCGTTCCGGTGCCCGGCCCCCGTCCGGCACCGCCGCGGCTGGCACCCCCGCGCGCCGACCGCTCCGGTCCGCCGCGACTGATCCCCAAGCCCCCGCCGGCGCAGCGCCGTTCGGGCGGCGCCGAACCGCAGGTCGAGATCCAGCGCGTCGCCGCCACCCCGGCGCAGGCGCTGGAACACGCGGACGACGCGGTCGACCGACTGCTGGATGCCGGCCGCAACCCGGGCGACATCCTGGTGCTGACGGTCGGCGAGGCGCACCCCTGGCAGCAGCACGAACTCTCCTTCGGCGAGGAGCGCTACTGGGCGCAGCTCGCCGAGGGCGGGGACGTGTTCTACGCGGACGTCGCACTGACCCGCCCGGTGCGCCGGGAGGTGGTCGTCCTGGTGGTCAACGGCGGGACGGCCGCCCGGGCCGCCGAGGCCCACGCCAAGGCGCTCGGCCACACGACCGCGCTGCTCGTGGTCTGCGGTGACGCCGGCCCGGTCGCCACCGGGGCGGCCGGAACCGCGCCGGGCCGTTCGATCAGCGCCTGACCACGACCGAGCCACCCCGGGCCCGGCGCCGCACGGTGCCGGGCCCGGGGTCCGTCGTACCCCGGTGCGGCGAGGGCGTACGGTCCGGGGCGCGGCCGACCCGTGGCCGGGCCCGGGCCCGCCCGTGCCTGGTCTTGGTGCCGGCTGTCGGGCCTTCGGGTCGGCCCCGGCCGTGGCGTGGTCCGAGGCCGTGGCGTCGTCTGTGGTCGCGACCCGTGGGTGTCGGCGGGGTCAGCGGGTGCCGGTGCGCCGGGCGGGCTGGACGGCGGCGACCCGCGCCGGGGGCCACGGGTGCTCGGACTGCCGGGCGTGCTGGGCCCGTTCGGTCGCCTGGTGCCGGGCGCGCTGGCCGCGCGGGGCGTCCAGCGCCGAGCGCGGCGGCAGTTCCGTGACGGTGTGCACCACCCCGTCCGCCCACGAGCCCGCGTGCGGATCGCGTCCGCTCCGGCCGTCCCCGAGGACGTGCCAGCCCGCCGGGGTGAGCCCGATGTACGAGCCGCAGCGCAGCCCGTGCAGGACGGCCGCGTCCCGCAGCGCCCACATCCAGGCGCCGTCCTGCTCGGTCCAGCCGGGCGCGCCCTCGCGGCAGCGCAACAGCACGGCCGTGCGGGTCGGTTCGGCCAGCCGCAGGTCGTGCGGGGTGACCTGGCGCAGGTGCGTGAGCAGGGCGTTGCGGTGCTGCCAGCCGTCGGTGTCGTGTGGCCAGGGCGTGAACGAGGCCGAGGCGGACACGTGGTGCAGCGCGTTGAGGACGGCGATCACGACCGTGCCCGGCTGGGGCAGGTGGCGCTGGTGCAACTCCACGACGAACTCGCGCGGGTCGCGCAGCAACGGGATCCCCGAGGCGGTCCAGGTCTCCAGGTCCAGCAGCCGTCTGGGCGCCGAACTCCGGGCGAGGGGATGCTGACCTCGGCCGATACCGTTGATCACGATCCTCCTTCCTGACCCACTGGCACGCGGGTACGTGGGTACGCCGAAGGCCGGGTCCAGCGGACAGGGTTTCGGGTACGCGCCAATTCTCGCGGTATCCGGGGTGGAGCGGCAACGATGAAACGATGAACGCCACCCGAAAGCCCACGTTCCGCCGGATATGTTCCACCGCGTTCCGAGCGTCGTTCGGGCGGCGTTGGACCTTGATCCAGACCGTGTGCGGGGTCCGGTGAACCGCCATCGGCACGGTGACCACTCCTTTCCCTGCTCCGGCGTCCCGCGTGTTCGCGAGGGGGCTGCTTTCTCCCTTCGTTAGGCCATTCGAGTGATGGGTGGAATGGCGGCCCACTGCCGCCCGGTCACCCCTGCACGGCCAGCACCAGGGGCAACACCGCGCTCGCCCCGGCACGGCGCAGCAGCCTGGCAGCCACGGTGACCGTCCAGCCCGAGTCGACGAGGTCGTCCACCAGCAGCACCGGCCCGCCGGCCTCGGCCACCGCCTGCGCCACCTCCGGCGGCAGCGTCAGCGCGCCGGCCAGCGAGTGCAGTCGCTGGGCGCTGTTGCTGCGCGCGCCGTGCGGGGGCCGGCCATCGACGTACTCGATCCGGCCGAGCAGCGGCAGCCGGCCGATCTCGGCGATCCGCGCACCGAGGCTGCCCACCAGCTGGGGGCGGGCCGAGGAGGCCATGGCCACCACGCCGACCGGCCGCTCCAGCCGGGTGCCGTCCGCCGTCGCGGGCCCGGCCCAGCCGCCGGGGCCGCGGGCCCAGTCGGCGAGCACCGCGACCAGGGCGTCCACGGCCTCGCCGGGGACCGGTACGTCCGGGGCCTGGTCGGCCAGCAGGGCGCGCAGCCGGTTGCCCCAGCCGATGTCGGACAGCCGGCCGAGCGCCCGCCCGTTCTCGGCCTGCTCGCCCGCCGGGATCCGGCCCTTGAGGGGCACGCCGAGGGAGTCCATCCCGGTGGGCCAGAGCCGGCGCGGCTCGAAGCTGATGCCCGGGCGGCCGAGGGCGGCCCGGGCCGCGTCCAGCGCCTCGGCGGAGACCTCGGCGGTGTGCAGCGGCCCCGCGCAGTTGTCGCACCGGCCGCACGGACGGGCCTGCTCGTCGTCCAGCTGGCGCCGCAGGAACTCCATCCGGCAGCCGGTGGTCGCCGCGTACTCGCGCATCGCCCGCTGTTCGGCCTCGCGGGAGGCCGCGACCTTGGCGTACCGGGCGGTGTCGTACGCCCAGCTCTGCCCGGTGGCCGTCCAGCCGCCCTTGACCCGGCGGACGGCGCCGTCCACGTCGAGCACCTTGAGCATGGTCTCCAGCCGGGTGCGGCGCAGGTCCACCCGGGGCTCCAGCGCGGCGGTGGACAGCGGGCGGCCGGCCTCGGCCAGCGCGTCGATGGTGCGGCGCACCTGCTCCTCCGGCGGGAAGGCCAGCGAGGCGAAGTAGCGCCAGATCGCCTCGTCCTCGCGCCCGGGCAGCAGCAGCACCTCGGCCCGGTCGACGCCGCGCCCGGCCCGGCCGACCTGCTGGTAGTAGGCGATCGGCGAGCTGGGCGAGCCGAGGTGCACCACGAAGCCCAGGTCGGGCTTGTCGAAGCCCATGCCCAGTGCGGAGGTGGCGACCAGCGCCTTGACCCGGTTGGCCAGCAGGTCGGCCTCGGCGGTGCGGCGCTCGGCGTCCTCGGTGCGGCCGGAGTAGGAGGCGACCGGGAAGCCCCGCTCGCGCAGGAAGGCCGTCACCTCTTCGGTGGCGGCCACCGTCAGGGTGTAGACGATGCCCGAGCCCGGCAGCCGGTCGAGGTGGTCGGCGAGCCAGGCCAGCCGGTGCGCCGGGTCGGGCAGGGCCAGCACGCCCAGGGTGAGGCTCTCCCGGTCGAGCGGCCCGCGCAGCACCAGGGCGTGCTCGTCGGTGCTGCCGGTGCCGAGCTGTTCGGCGACGTCCGCGGTGACCCGGGCGTTGGCGGTGGCGGTGGTGGCCAGCACCGGGACGCCGGGCGGGAGCTCGGCGAGCATCGTGCGCAGCCGGCGGTAGTCGGGGCGGAAGTCGTGGCCCCAGTCCGAGATGCAGTGGGCCTCGTCGACCACGAGCAGGCCGGTGGAGGCGGCGAGCTTGGGCAGCACCTGGTCGCGGAAGTCGGGGTTGTTCAGCCGCTCGGGGCTGACCAACAGGACGTCGACCTTTCCGGCGGAGACCTCGGCCTGGATCTCGTCCCACTCGTCGGTGTTGGCCGAGTTGATGGTCCGGGCGTGGATGCCGGCCCGGGCCGCCGACTCGACCTGGTTGCGCATCAGGGCGAGCAGCGGGGAGACGATCACCGTCGGCCCTGCGCCCCGGGCCCGGAGCAGGGCGGTGGAGATGAAGTAGACCGCGGACTTCCCCCAGCCGGTGCGCTGCACGACCAGGGCGCGGCGGTGGTCGACCACGAGGGCCTCGATGGCCGTCCACTGGTCCTCGCGCAGGACGGCGCCGGGCCCGGCGAGCTCGCGCAGGACGGCCTCGGCCCGCGCCCGGACCTCGGCGCGGTCGGCGGTGGCGGTGGTGTGGTTCTCGGGCTGCTGCATGGCGTCCATGTAACCCCGAGCCGCTGACATGAGGCGAATGCCGTGGCTGCGGAGAGGTGGAGGCCGGATGTATTTCATCAGCTCCTCAGCTGAACGGCCGCCGACTAATCACCCGGGGGAGTGGGCGCGGTGTGCTCCGAATGAGGGAAGCGGAAAACGAGGGCGGAGTTATCCACAGGAAAAGAGAAAAATCCGGTGCGTCTCTCGGATTGCGTCACGCTTCCGGTCATGAACGCCGCGGACAACCGGAGCGTCATGAACAACGGGAGCGTCATGAACAACGAGCGCGTCACCCTGTCCCTCGGCCCGTCCTCCGGCCACCGGCCGGTCACCATGCGCGGTCCGGCCGACATGGCCGAGCTGCTGCCCTACCTCCTGGGGTTCTACCCCGACGACAGCATCGTCGCGGTCGGCCTCCAGGGGCCCGACCTGCACCAGGGCGGAGTGATTCGGGCGGACATCCCGGAGTCGCCCGAGCAGTGGCCGGCCGCGGCGGAGGAGACGGCCGCCCTGCTGGTCGCCCTCTCCGAGCGGCACGGCGAGCGGCCCGTCCAAGTGCTCCTCTACCTCTGCCAGGATCCGACCACGGTGCACGCCCCTCCCGTGGTGGACGGCCTGCGGCCGCTGGCGGACGACCTCCGCGCGGCCTTCGGGCGCAGGGGGGTGGCCGTCAAGGAGTCGCTCTGCGTCTCGGACGGCCGCTGGTGGTCCTTCCTCTGCCGCCGCGCCGGGTGCTGCGATCCGGCGGGCAACCCGATCCGCCGTGCCCCCGGCCCGGGCCCGGCGGCCGCCGCTGCGGCCTTCGCCGGCCTCGCGCCGCGCGGCAGCCGGAAGGCGATCATCGGCGGGCTGGCCCCGATCGGCCCGCCGGGGGTGGACGCCCAGCGTGCGGCGCTCGCCCGGGCCGAGGCGGCCGAGGCCAACGGTGCTGACGGCGCTGGGGGCTCCGGTGGCGCGGCCGTCCAGGAGCAGGGCGCCGGCCTGCTCGACCAGGCCTTCGCCGAGTTCGCGGCCGGGGCCCGGGAGCTCGACGAGGAGCGGGCGGCCCGGCTGCTGGTCGCCCTGCGGGACCGCCTCACCCGGGATCGCGGCGTCGAGTACACCCGGCCCGCCGAGCTCGCGCCCGCCGAGCGGCTCTGGCGCTTCCTCGCCCGGCGCGCCGTGCCGCCCTACGAGGGCTGCGCGGTGGCCCCTCTCACCCTGCTGGCCTGGGCCTCCTGGGTGGCGGGGGACACCGCGACGGCCCGCGTCGTGCTGGGCCACGTCCTCCGGCTCGACCCGTCCTACCTGCTGGCCGAGCTGCTGTACGAGTCGTTGAACGACGGTATGACGCCCGACGCGCTGCTCGCGGCGGTCGAGGCGCAGCGTCGGCGGCGCGAGGCGGGTGGGCCCGTGCCGGTGCCCGCCGGTGAACCGGGGCCGGCGCCCGCCGAGGGCCCGGGTGGTGACCAGACGGGCCGCGGTGGGCCGTCGGGGCTGCCCGGGCCGGCGGGGGCCTCACGCCGCCGCCGGACGGCCCGCCGGAAGGCCGCGAAGGCGGCTCAGGCCACAACGGCGGCGGCCGAGCGCGGCCCGGTCGGCCCGGTCGGCCCGGTCGGCCCGGTCGGCCCCGCTGAGCCGACGCCGCGCCCGGACGGTCCGGGCCCGCTCGCCCTGCTGCCGGCGCCCGGGTGTGCTCCGGTGCCCCGGCAGCGGTCCGCCCGGGGTCTGCGGCTCGGTCGGGCAGCGGTGTCCCGGGCCGCCGCCGCACCGTCGGCCGCCGGGCGCCACCGGTGCCGTGGCGTCCGGCGGGCGGCGAGGGGAGCCCACCATGCGCGCTGACCTCGCCGGGCGTCCGCCAGGGGCCGCCCGGAGCCTCGCCGCCCGGCCCGGGCGGGCTTCGCTAGGCCTCGCCGTGCGCCAGCTTGATCAGGCGGTCGAGCACCTTGCCGCCGCTCGCCCGAAGGCCGTCGTGCTCCCACTCGTTGGTGATCCAGGTCCGCAGACCGCGCACTGTGCGGGCGGTCGCCAGCGAGTCGGCGGTGTCCACGTACATGTCGTCGTGGTAGACCGCCGCCACGACGGGGACGGTGTTGGCGGCCAGCTGCGCCGGGTCGTACAGGTCGGGCCAGTCGGTGCGGGCGGCCAGCAGGTCCGCGGTCTCCTTCAGCGGGCGCAGCGCCGGGTCGGTGTCGAACATCCAGGGGTAGATCATCTCCCCGGTGAACAGCACCGGTGCGCCGGAGTCCAGCGAGGCCCGGGCGTCGAACTGCGGGAACTCCTTGCGGACCCGCTCGGCCGACCAGGCGGTGCCGCCCTGGTCCACCGAGCGCTGGCCGTAGATCGACTCGTGCAGCACGGCGTACAGCGGGCCCTCCGCGAAGGAGAGCTTGGCCTGGGCACCGGCCAGGAAGGTGTCGGACAGCTCGGGGCCGGCCGCGCCGTCCACCCAGGCCTCCTCCAGCAGGTAGTGCAGGGTGCCGGAGCCGCTGCCGCCGCCGAGCATCAGACCGAGGGCCTGGAACGCCTCGACGGTGAGCAGTCCGCCGTCGGGCAGCGTCGCGGGGGCGGCGGCGAGGTGCGCGGCGATCCGCCGTACCGCCTCGACGTTCTGCGGGAACCTGGCGTAGTGGTCCTCGTTCTTGTGGACCACCCGCGGGTAGGCGGCGCGGTAGACGTCGTCCGCCGAACTGCCGAGGCCGGACAGGCCGCCGGTGATGAAGGCCTCGGCCAGGCCCTCGGGGGCGAAGGAGAGGTAGGTGAGGGTGCAGAAGCCGCCGAAGCTCTGGCCGAGCACGCTCCAGCGCCGGTCTGCGCCGAGCAGCTGGTGGCGGATCAGTTCGGCGTCCCGCACGATCGAGTCCGCGCGGAAGTGCGCCAGGTAGTCCGCCTGCTCCTGGGCGCCGCCGCGCCGGGCGAGGGTCTGCCGGGTCGCGGGCGTGGAGCGACCGGTGCCGCGCTGGTCGAGCAGGAGCACCCGGTAGTCGTCGAGGGCGCGCTCCAGCCAGGCGTCGCGGCCGAGCGGGCGGGCGGCCTTGCCGCCTGGGCCGCCCTGGAGGAAGACCAGCCAGGGCAGGTCGGCCTGCTCGCGGCCGGTGGCCACCACCTCGCGGGCGTACACCTCGATCTGCTCGCCCTGCGGGTCGGCGTGGTCGAGGGGGGCCTGGAAGACGTGGTCGGTCGTAACAATCCCGGGCAGCCGGCTGACGGTGGACATGCAACTCCTCGGTCTCTGCTGGTCACAGCGGTCAGGTCGCGGCTCACGGGGTCACCGGGTGCGGGCGCCGCGACCCCCGCACCGTATCCTGACCGCGGTCGGGCACCGGTTCGACGGCCACCGCCCACTCGGCCAGGCATACGATGCCGGGCCGGGGCGGGTTGCACGGCAGGCCGCGGGCCGGGACGCAGCCGCCGCCACCCGGCGGCGAGACCGCGCCGCCCTGGTGGCAGCCCAGTGACGGCCCGACCGTGACGGCTCGACGGCTGCGGCACGACCGCCCGGCGGGCCGGGCTCGACGGGCCGCACCCGTCGCCGGGCGTGACCTGGAGGCGGTGCGCGGCGTTCACCCCGGGGGGCCGGCGACCGGCCGACGCTCGTCCGGCGGCAGGTTCCGGGCGGACCGCCCGCCGAGCGGGGTGGCCACGGCGCCGGGGCACCGGAGCGTGCGGGGCCCGCTCGGGTCACCTGGCCCGGCCGTTGCTGCGGCCCACGGGCCGGGCGCCACCGGCAGGCCGGGCCACCGGACCTGACGACGCGCCGGGCGCCGCGTCGGGCCCGACGCGAAGGCGCGGCGCGCCGGTACCGGCCTGGTACCGCGCACCGCATGGCACGGCCCGGCACCGGGTACGGCCAGACACGGCACACCCGCCGACGGGGCACCCCGCCGGCCCGGCACCATCAGCACGCGATCGAGCGTGCTCGCGGCCCACCGGCCTGACCAGGCCACCGGACCGCCGAGGGGAGGAGAGTCCGGTGACCGCCATGAGGCCACCACAGGCCATGCCGGCCGAGAGCGTGGTCGGCGCGCCGAGACCGGTCGGCCGCCCCGACCAGGTCCAGCAGGTCCAGACGGCCGGACCGGCGGGGGCGTCCGTCGGCCCGAGTCGGCTCGCGGCCCCGCCAAGGCCGCAGCCTCCCGCCGTCCACCACGCGGTGCTCTGCGTCAACGCCCCCGCGATGGCCGCCTCCGGACCGGACGGTCAGCTGCGCGGCCACGGCCTGCACGGCTTCTACCGCAACGGCGTCCGGGTGCTCGCCCGGATGGAACTGCGTCTGGGCGGCATGGAGCCGCTGCCGCTCCAGGGCGCCCTGACCAGCACCGCGCAGGCCCGCTTCCTCGGCGCCGTCCGGCTCCCCGGCGACCTCGACCCGGACCCGGCGCTCACCGTCGAGCGGCTGCGTCACGCGGACGGAGTGGAGACCGTCATCGTGCGCAACACCGGTGGCCGGCCCGCCCGGCTGCCGATGGAGATCGCCCTCGGCACCGACCTCGGCCCGGTCGCCGAGATCGCCGCGGGGCACCGCCCGGCCGACCTGCCGGGCCAGGTGCAGTCCGCCGGGCTGCGCTGGGCCGGCCCGGCGCACAGCGCGGTGGTCAGCGCCAAGCCCTCCCCGCACGCGGTGCTGGCCGGGGCCGGGGTGCTCCGGTGGGACTTGGAGGTGCAACCCGGCGCCCGCTGGTCGGTCGAGCTGCGCGCCGAACTGGAGAGCACCGCCCCCGGCCCGCGGCCGCCCGGCGGGCGGGGCACGGGCGTGCCGCTGCCCTGGGCCGAACCGGAGGTCCGCAGCGACGACGCCCGGGCCGCCCTGCTGGTCACCCGCTCCCTGGACGCCCTCGGCGGGCTGCTGTTCGCCGACCCGGACCGCCCGACCGACCTCTACCCGGCCTCCGGAGCGCCCTGGCGCTTCGGCCTCGCCCCGGCCGACGCGCTCTGGGCCGCCCGGCTCACCCTGCCGCTCGGCACCCGGCTCGCCGTCGGCACCCTCCGGGCGCTGGCCCGCCGTCAGCAGCCCGCCGCCGCCCCGGGCCGCACCGAAGGCCTGCTGCCCGGCGCCCTCCGGCACGGCGGCCCCGAGCTGCCGCCCACCTGCACCGCCACCGAGGCCACCCTGCTGTTCGTCACCGTGCTGGCCGAGGCCTGGCGCTGGGGCCTGCCCCGCGCGGAGACCGCCGACCTGCTCCCGGCCGCCGAGCGGGCCCTGGCCGCCCTTCGCGAGGGCCTGGTCGACGGCTTCGTCACCGACCTCAGCCGTCCGGCAGAGGACCGCACCGCCCACCCGGTGGCCGCCCGGGCCGAGGTCCAGGCGCAGGCCCACCGCGCCGCCCTGCACGGCGCCGAACTGCTGGAGGCCTTCGGCCGCCCCGGCGCCGAGGAGTGGCGCGGCTGGGCCGCCGAACTGCGCGGGCGCTTTCGCGAGCGGTTCTGGATCGACGACCTCTCCGGCGGCCGCCCCGCCGCCGCGCTGGCCCCGGGCGGCCAGCCACTGCCGGCCGTCGCCTCCTGCCTGGTGCACCTGCTGGACACCGGGCTCGCCGCCGACGGCGGCCGGCACGAGAGCCTGCTGGACCGGGAACAGACCCGGCTGCTGGCCCAGCGCCTGGCCGCGCCGGAGCTGGACAGCGGCTGGGGCCTGCGCACGCTCAGCGCCAAGTCCCCCCGCTTCAACCCGCTGGGCCACCGCGGCGGCGCGGTGCGGGTCCACGAGACCGCGTTGGCGATCGCCGGGCTGGCCGAAGCCGGCCACGAGAACGAGGCCGGCGCCCTGCTGGAGGGCCTGCTCGCCGCGGCTGCTCACTACGAGGGGCGGCTGCCCGAGATGTACGCGGGGGAGCAGCGCATCCCCGGCTGCCCGCCGGTGCCGCACCCGGCCGCCTGCCGCCCGGCGGCGGTCTCGGCGGCCGGCGCCGTGCACGCGGTGTTCGCGCTCGCGGGGGTCCGCCCCGACGTGCCGGGCGGCCGGGTGCTGGTCCGCCCGGCCAGCACCGCTCCGCTCGGCGAGCTGGAGCTGACCGGCCTGCGGGTTGCCGGCGAGCCCTTCTCGGTCCGGGTGAGCCGGATCGGCGTGGCGATGGTCGAGGAGGCCTCTGCGGAGCTGCAACTGGTCGCCCGCTGACACCCCTGCCCGGGCCCGCCCGGCTCCGGCGACACCTCAGGCGGGCCGGGCGCGGTCCGTGTACGGGCCTGTGCTTATCGTCAGAGAGACGACTATGATCGTCGCCATGTCGCGCTACGATCCGTCGGCCTTCCCCCCGTTCGCTGTCACGGTTGACCTGGTGGTGCTGACGGTGCGCGACCACGCGCTCTGCGCCCTGCTGGTCAGACGCGGCGAGCCGCCGTTCCAGGGGTACTGGGCGCTGCCCGGCGGCTTCGTCCGCCCGGACGAGGGCCTGGCCGAGGCCGCCTCCCGGGAGCTGGCCGAGGAGACCGGCCTGCGCGCGCACTCAGCCCCCGGCCACGAGGCGGTCGGCCCCGGCGCGGCCGGTGCCCACTTGGAGCAGCTCGCCACCTACGGCCACCCGCAGCGCGATCCCCGGATGCGGGTGGTCAGCGTCGCCTACCTGGTCCTCGCCCCCGACCTGCCGACCCCCCGGGCCGGCGGCGACGCCAGCAGCGCCCGCTGGGCCCCGGTCGGCGAACTGCTCGGCCAGAGCCCGGTCGACGGAGTCCCGCTCGCCTTCGACCACGGGCTGATCCTCGCCGACGGCGTGGAACGCGCCCGCTCCAAGATCGAGTACTCCTCCCTCGCCACCGCCTTCTGCCCCACCGAGTTCACCGTCGGCGAGTTGCGCCGGGTCTACGAGGCGGTCTGGGGCGTGGTCCTGGACCCGCGGAACTTCCACCGCAAGGTCACCGGCACCCCCGGCTTCCTGCTGCCCTCCGGCGGCACGACGACCCGTCAGGGGGGCCGTCCTGCCCAGCTGTTCACCGCGGGCGGCGCGACCGTCCTCAACCCGCCCATGCTGCGCCCGGAGTCCTGACCCGGCCCCGGCCCGCCGCCCCCGGCCCGCCGCCGACTCCCCCTGGCCCGGGAATCGCAGGATCGGATTGTCCCCTGATCGGGTGAGGTGGGTGGCCGACGGGCCCGCGCCGCTCCCGTAATGCCCGGAATCTCCGCCACCGGCCCCTAATGTGCTGGCGCGGGGCCGTGCCGGCACGCGCCAACACACCAGGGGGCGCCCCGCGTCGGGCAGGTCGGCCGAGGGCATGGGAGCAGGCAGCGATGATCCAGATCACCGGACTGACCAAGGTCTACCGCAAGGGCGCGCCGCCCGCGGTGCTCGATCTGACCTTCGACGCCCGGCCCGGCATGGTGACCGTGTTGCTCGGCGCCGAGGGCGCGGGCAAGTCCACCGCGCTGCGGCTGATGCTCGAACTCGAACGCGGCCAGGGCGTCACGCTCTTCGACGGCCGCACCTACCGCCGGCTGCGCCGCCCCGAGCGGGAGGTCGGCGTGCTGCTGCCCGGCCCCGGGCCGGGCGCGGCCGCCGTGGCGGGCCACCCGGGCCGCAAGGCGCACGGCCACCTGCGGATGCTGGCCGCGGCGGTCGGCGCCCCCGCACGGCGGGCCGACGAACTGCTGGAGCAGACCCGGCTGGCCGCCGTCGCGGGGCAGCGGCTGCGCAGCTTCTCGCCCGGCATGCACCGCCGGCTGGCCCTGGCCGCGGCCTTGCTCGGCGACCCCGGCACGCTGCTGCTGGACGCGCCGACCGAGGGCCTGTCCCCGCGCAACGTCGAGTGGTTCCACTCCTTCCTGCGCTCGTTCGGCGTCGCCGGCGGGACGGTCCTGGTGACCACCCGCACCCCGCAGGAGGCCGCGCAGCTCGCCGACCGGGTCATCACACTGGACCGCGGCCGACTGGTGGCAGACCAGCCGGTGGCGGAGTTCCGCCGGACCAGGCTCAGCCCCGAAGTGGCCGTTCGCGGGCCGCAGATGGCGCGGCTGGCCGACCTGCTGGTCAGTCAGGGCGCCGAGGTGCGGCGGGACGGCGGCGCGGGCCTCGCGGTGGCGGGCATCGACCGTACCGAGATCGGTGAACTCGCCTATCGCCACGGCATCCTGCTGCACGAGCTGGCCGACCGGGTGGTCGAGCAGCCGGCGCCCCGGGCCGCCCTGCCGGTCGCGTCGGGCCGCTCCGGCCACCTCCGTGTCCAGTCCGGCCCCACCGTTGCCGAGCCGGGCCCCGAGTCCGGCCCCGAGCCCGCTCAGGAACCGGCCTCCGACGCCCCGGCCGTCACCGTCCCGCGCCACCGGGGCGCCCGTCGCCTGGAGGCCCGGCCGGCGGCCGCCCACCACCGGGACGAGGCGGCGCTGCCCACCCGCGCCCTGCCGGCCGCCTCGGCCGCGACCGCCCTGTCCGCGACCGCCCTCTCCACCCTCGGTACCACCCCCCACCAGGCCGAGCCCGCCGAGCCCACTCCGACCGTCGCCGTGGAGCGGCTGTTCCGTGGCGGCCCCGGCGCCCTGGCCAGATCCGCGTCGGCCCTCGCCCCGATCCCCGTCCCCGCCCCCGCTGCCTGCGCCGGGGAGCCCGGGCCCGGCCCGGCCAGGGGCCGCCGCGAGAGCGCCGCCGACCTGCTGACCGACGACACCGTCCGGCTCGGCCGCCCGGCCCAGGCCCAGGCCCAGGCCCAGGCCGCGCCCCCGGTCCCCGGCGGTCCCGTCAGCCCCGCCACCCCCGACGACCACCGGAGCGAGTGAACCGTGCGTGTCCTGGCCTACGAGCTGCGCCGCCTGCGCGGCCTGCGTTCCACCTGGCTGTTGCTCGCCGCCGTGCTGCTGTGCGACGCCGTCACGGCCGCCGTCCTGGCGAGCCAGGCCCCGGCCGGCCCGCTGGCCGCCCCGGCCGGGGTGCGGCTGCTGACCGCCGCCGTGCCGCTGATCCCGCTGCCGTTCGCCGCGTTCGGGGCCGGCGTGCTGGGCGCGCTCTCGTACGGGCACGAGGTGCGACACCCGGGGCTGCCGGCCTCCCGGGTGTCGTACCCGCGGCGGGTGCAGCTGCTGCTGGCCAAGCTGCTGGTGGTCGGTCCCGTCGCGGGGCTGTTGGCGCTGGCGACCCTGCTGCTCGACGCCGTGGCGGTGCAGCTGGCGCTGCCGGGCGGGGTGACGGTGGCCGCCTGGGCGGAGCCCTCGGCCTTGTCGGACCAGGTGTCGCAGACGCTGGCCGCCACCGGGCTGTCCGGCCTGGCCGACCTGCCGGGCCTGGTCGACCTGCCGGGCGTGTTCGCCCCGGTGGGGCTGGCGGCCGGCCCCGGGGTGCCGGCGGCTCTGCTGGCCTTCGTCCTGCTGACCGTCGTGGCGGGCTGGACCGGGGTGCTGACGGCGTCGCTGACCCGCAGCGCCTCGGTCGGGGTGCTGCTGTTGTGCGCGCTGCCGCCGCTGCTGGAGTCCGGTGTGGCGCTGCTGCTGCGGGAGACCGGCAGGCCGTGGCCGACCCGTGCGGCCGAACTGCTGCCGTTCCAGTCCGGCGTCGAATGGGCCTACGGCTGGGTTTACCGCGGGGGGCACGAGGCGGCGGCCGGGAGTGCGGCGCTGACGGATCCGGCCCTGCTCGTGGCGGTGGCGGCGCCCGCGGCCGTCCTGCTGCTCGCGGCGCTCCTGGTGCAGGTCCGGCGGCGCGCGCTCTGACGCCGGGCGTCGAGGGGGTGGTCGCGCCGAAGAATCAAGATCGACCAGCAGTGACCGTAATGCGCGGTTCTTCCTGATAAGAAGTCAATTATCCAGTCGCGGTCGATCACCCTTTCGTGTGCTTTTCACGAGAATTCTCAAGCTGCGCCTGCCGATCGCCGACAAAGGAGCTGTGAGTACCCTTGCGCACCCCACCATGACCCCCGCCCGTTCCGCCGACGGACCCATCCACGGCCCCGGCGATCTGGACCGCTTCTCGTACGCCGACCGGCCGACTCCGCCGGCGCCCCGCTGGGAGGGCGCCGAGTCCGATCTCGCCCGGGTCGGCCGCAAGACCACCAGCAGCCGCGGTCGCGGTCTGCACGGCCAGCTGGTCCAGCAGCTCGGCCAGATGATCGTCTCCGGCGACCTCGGTGCCGACCGTCCGCTCGTGCCCGAGGAGATCGGCCAGCGGTTCGAGGTGTCCCGCACAGTCGTCCGCGAGTCGCTGCGCGTCCTGGAGGCCAAGGGCCTGGTCAGTGCCCGGCCGAACGTCGGCACCCGGGTCCGCCCGGTCGCCGACTGGAACCTGCTGGACCCGGACATCATCGAGTGGCGCGCCTTCGGCCCGCAGCGGGACGAGCAGCGCCGGGAGCTGTTCGAGCTCCGCTGGGCGATCGAGCCGCTGGCCGCCCGGCTCGCCGCCGGCCACGGCCGGGAGGACGTCCAGCAGCGGCTGGTCGAGCTGGTCGAGATCATGGGCCACGCCGCCGCCCAGGCCGACCTCTCCACCTACGCCCGGGCCGACGCCGAGCTGCACGGCCTGATCCTCCAGATGGCCGGCAACCGGATGCTGGAGCACCTGTCCGGGATCGTCGCCGGCGCGCTGCAGGTGTCGGGCGGCCCGGCGATCTCCTGCGAGCGCGCCTCCGAGTCCTCGGTCAGCCTGCACGCCCGGCTGGTGGACGCGCTGGGCACCGGCGACGGCACCGCGGGGGAGGCCGCGATGCGGGCGCTGCTCACCGTCCACCCCGAGATCGAGCCGTCCGTCCCCGCCCCTCGGGAGCACTGAGCGGGCTGTTCCGGTGAGCGGGCGCCCCGTCCGTCCTCCGTTCCTCCAGGGCCCTCCGGCCGCACCCGCGCGGCGCAGCCGGAGGGCTTCTGCACGTCGGCGGTTCGACCCGGACGCGTGATGCCCCGTCCATGACAACAGGTTTCGGCGCGGGTGAGCGATGATGGATTCCGGCCCCGTGGCCGTGGGCGCCGAGTGGTGTGACCCGCGACACGAAGGCCATGCGTAACACTTGACGAGTAGCAGCGATGTCTCCTGAGCGGGGGCAGCTCCGGAATACTTCAACATGTCACAATGCTGTGTTGGTCCGCGGCGCTGCTGCCGTCCTGCAAACCCAGTCCTCAAGCCCGAGTCGGTCGGAATCGACACCGCGCGTCCGACGCGCGATTTCCTTCCCCGCCCGCTCGGGCGGCCGGTACGGGTTCGAGTCCACTCATCGTCCGAGAGGTTGTTCGTGTCGGCCAGCACATCCCGTTCACTTCCCCCCGAGATCGCCGAGTCCGCAGCTCTGCTGGCGCTCATCGAGCGGGGCAAGGCCCAGGGGCAGATCGCCGGTGACGACGTGCGCCAGGCGTTCGAGGCGGACCAGATCCCGGTCACCAAGTGGAAGAACGTCATGCGCAGCCTCAACCAGGTGCTGATTGAGGAGGGGGTGGATCTCATGGTCAGCGCGGCCGAACCGGCCGGCGCCAAGCGCAAGAGCGTTGCTGCCAAGAGCCCCACCAAGCGCACCGCCACCAAGGCTGTCACCACCCGGAGCCCGTCCGCCTCCACGGCCCCGACCAAGCCGCCCGTACGGATCGCGCCCGGTGCGCCCGTCGCGGCCCCGGCCGTCGCGGCCGCCACGGCGTCCGCCCCCACGGTGTCCGCCGGGATCACCTCGGAGACGACCGGTGTCGCCTCCGAGCTGAAGACGGTCGCGGCGAAGAAGGCGGCCCCGGCCAAGAAGGCCGCCGCCAAGAAGGCCGCCGCGCCGGCCAAGAAGACCGCCGCCAAGAAGACCGCCGCCAAGGCGGGCAAGGGCGACGAGGAGCTCGGTGGCGAGGAGGAGCTGCTCGAGGACGTCGCGCTGCCCGGCGACAAGGCCGGCGAGGAGGCGGAGCCCGAGGAGGAGTCGCAGGGCTTCGTGCTCTCCGACGACGACGAGGACGACGCGCCGGCCCAGCAGGTCGCCGTCGCCGGTGCCACCGCCGACCCGGTCAAGGACTACCTGAAGCAGATCGGCAAGGTCCCGCTGCTCAACGCCGAGCAGGAGGTCGAGCTCGCCAAGCGCATCGAGGCCGGCCTGTTCGCCGAGGACAAGCTCTCGGCCGCCGACAAGCTCGCCCCCAAGCTCAAGCGCGAGCTGGAGATCATCGCCGAGGACGGCCGCCGCGCCAAGAACCACCTGCTGGAGGCCAACCTCCGCCTGGTGGTCTCGCTGGCCAAGCGCTACACCGGCCGCGGCATGCTCTTCCTGGACCTGATCCAGGAGGGCAACCTCGGTCTGATCCGTGCGGTCGAGAAGTTCGACTACACCAAGGGCTACAAGTTCTCCACCTACGCCACCTGGTGGATCCGCCAGGCGATCACCCGCGCCATGGCCGACCAGGCCCGCACCATCCGCATCCCGGTGCACATGGTCGAGGTCATCAACAAGCTGGCCCGCGTCCAGCGCCAGATGCTCCAGGACCTGGGCCGCGAGCCCACCCCGGAGGAGCTGGCCAAGGAACTCGACATGACCCCCGAGAAGGTCATCGAGGTCCAGAAGTACGGCCGTGAGCCGATCTCGCTGCACACCCCGCTCGGCGAGGACGGCGACAGCGAGTTCGGTGACCTGATCGAGGACTCCGAGGCGGTCGTCCCGGCCGACGCGGTCTCCTTCACCCTGCTCCAGGAGCAGCTGCACTCGGTGCTGGACACCCTCTCCGAGCGCGAGGCCGGCGTGGTCTCGATGCGCTTCGGCCTGACGGACGGTCAGCCGAAGACGCTCGACGAGATCGGCAAGGTGTACGGGGTCACCCGTGAGCGCATCCGCCAGATCGAGTCGAAGACCATGTCGAAGCTGCGCCACCCGTCGCGTTCCCAGGTGCTGCGCGACTACCTGGACTGATCCGGCCGGTACGGTCGCAAGCGTGTGACGAAGGCCCGGAGCCCCACGGCTCCGGGCCTTCGCCGCTGTCCGGGCCCGGGCGGGTCAGCGTCCGGGTGGCCGTTGTCCCTCGTCCGGGTGGCGGTTTGGCGGGAAGCGGTCGCACCGCGTAGTCGATCACCTACGCTGTGGCGGTTGCCTGCTGCCGAGCCGACTGGAGTCACGGTGCTGCCCAACCCGGACCGCGCTGCCCTGCCGACCCCCGCCCCGCCCCCGGCGAGCCCGGCGGCCGCCCGTGCGGGCCGCCGCCGACGGGCCGCCGTGCTGGCGCTGCTGGCCGCCGTCCCCGTCCCGCTGGTCGCGCTCGGTGCGGCCGGTCCGGCCGGGGCGCAGCGCCGGGTGGTCGGCGGCACCGCCGAGACCACCGCCGACCACCCGTGGGTGGTGGCGCTGTCCAGCCGCCAGCAGTTCGGCAGCGGCCGCTCCGGCCAGTTCTGCGGGGGAGCGCTGGTCACGCCGACCAAGGTGGTGACGGCCGCGCACTGCTTCTACGACGAGTCCCGGGGCGCCAAGGTGGACCGGCCGGGGCTCAAGGCCGTCATCGGCCGGGACGACATGCGCAGCTCGGCCGGCCGCGAGGTGCCCGTGCGGTCGGTCTGGATCCACCCCGACTACTCCTTCACCGCGAACCTGAACGACGTCGCCGTGCTCACCCTCGCCGACCCCCAGGACTCCCGGCCGGTGATCGACCTGGTCGGCCAGGGCGAGACCGAGCCGTACGCGGCCGGGACCGCCGCGCGGGTCTTCGGCTGGGGCGACACCACCGGGCACGGCGACTACTCGCCCACGCTGCGCGGGGTGGAGGTGCCGATCATCGCGGACCAGATCTGTGCGCAGGCCTACCCGGGCGGGCAGGACGGCAAGTTCGACGCCCGGGGCATGGTGTGCGCGGGCGAGGAGAAGGGCGGCAAGGACGCCTGCCAGGGCGACAGCGGCGGCCCGCTGGTCGTCGGCGGCCGACTGGTCGGCCTGGTCTCCTGGGGGACGGGTTGCGCCGAGGCGGCCCACCCGGGCGTCTACACCAGGGTGGCGTCCGTCGCGGACGCGGTGCGCTCGGTGCTGTGAGGGCCGCCCGGACCGTTGCCGGTGGCCAACTGGTCACGTTCTGAAGCCACATCGCTGCGGAGCGTGCGGCTCTCCGGGAACAGCAGAGCCGGGCGACCGGCCCCGAGGGGACCTGTCGCCCGGCTCACCGGTCGCGCGTGGTGCGCGACCGGACACACAGCTCGACGCCGACTGCTGGTGTGGCGCCTTGGATCAGCGCTCTTCTTCGGCGGCCGTGGCGTTGGTGGTGCCGCTGAGACGGCCGCTCTCGTCCTGTATCTCCACGGCGATCTTCTTGAGCTCGGGCTCGAACTTCCGGCCGTGGTGGGCGCAGAAGAGCAGCTCTCCGCCGCTGGCGAGTACGACGCGCAGGTAGGCCTGGGCGCCGCAGCGGTCGCAGCGGTCAGCCGCGGTGAGCGGGCTCGCAGGTGTCAGAACAGTAGTCACGTCGCCTCTTCTCTAGCTCGACGAGCTGTCGTACCAGGGTCAACATCCAACCAGGCCGAAAACGTTCCCGCTCGTGGCTTTTCTTCTCTGAGGATTCTGCTGTGTTGATGAGGACGTGCCCCGGGGGCCGGTGGTTCATGCGTACCGAATCCCAGGATCCGCCCGTCCCTCGAACGCCCGATCGGGACCGGGTGCGAGGTCCGCGTAGCATAATCCTCTGCCGGGTTGGAGCATAAGCCCCGCCCCGGGCCCCGGTAGCCTGCATAACGGCAGTTCCGGAGCCTGTGCCAGGCCCCACGATCCGCCAGGACCGGTGGTACCGGGAGGAGATGGCGCCCCGGGGTCCGGAATACCGGAGCGGTCCTTGTTCGCGCAGCGCGTACAAGCTGCGCGGGAGCGGCCCGCCGTGCTGTGCACCCAGCGGAGGGGTGCGAGCACACCGGGCGACGGCTGTCGGTGCGGCGTGCTGCACTGGCGGATGGTCCGGATGCGTCCGGATGTGACCGATAAGACAGAACTTCACCGAGGAGAGTGCCGCGTGAGTGCCGAAACGACCGTGCCGTCCGCACTGCTGGCCGGCGACGACGGTTCCAACTACACCGCTCGGCACCTGCTCGTCCTGGAGGGCCTGGAGGCGGTCCGCAAGCGCCCCGGCATGTACATCGGCTCGACGGACAGTCGCGGCCTGATGCACTGCCTCTGGGAGATCATCGACAACTCCGTCGACGAGGCGCTGGGCGGTCACTGCGACCGCATCGAGGTCCTGCTGCACCCGGACTCCTCGGTCGAGGTCCGCGACAACGGGCGCGGCATCCCGGTCGACGTCGAGCCCAAGACCGGGCTGTCCGGCGTCGAGGTCGTGATGACCAAGCTGCACGCCGGCGGCAAGTTCGGCGGCGGCTCCTACGCGGCCTCCGGCGGCCTGCACGGCGTCGGCGCCTCGGTGGTCAACGCGCTCTCCGCCCGGCTGGACGTCGAGGTCGACCGCAGCGGACACACCCACGCGATCAGCTTCCGCCGCGGAACCCCCGGCATCTTCACCGAGGCCAGCCCGGACGCGCCCTTCGAGCCCGCCAACGGCCTGACCAGGGCCCGCAAGGTGCCCAAGGCCCGCACCGGCACCAGGATCCGCTACTGGGCCGACCGGCAGATCTTCCTCAAGGACGCCCGGCTCTCCCTGGAGCACCTGTACAGCCGCGCCCGGCAGACCGCGTTCCTCGTCCCCGGCCTGACCATCGTCGTGCGTGACGAGCGGCTCACCGAGAGCGAGCAGGTCGAGGAGTCGGTCTTCCGCTTCGACGGCGGCATCGCCGAGTTCTGCGAGTTCCTGGCGCCCGACAAGCCGGTCTGCGACGTGCTGCGACTGCACGGCGAGGGCACCTTCAAGGAGACGGTGCCCGTCCTGGACGAGCTCGGCCACATGACCCCCACCGAGGTCACCCGGCAACTCGGCGTGGACATCGCGCTGCGCTGGGGCGCCGGTTACGACACCACCCTGCGCTCCTTCGTCAACATCATCGCCACCCCCAAGGGCGGCACCCACATGACCGGCTTCGAGCGCTCGCTGGCCAAGACCGTCAACGAGGCGCTGCGCGCGGCCAAGCTGTTGCGCGTCGCCGAGGACGACATCACCAAGGACGACGCCACCGAGGGCCTCACCGCGGTGGTCACCGTCCGGCTCGCCGAGCCGCAGTTCGAGGGCCAGACCAAGGAGGTGCTCGGCACCTCGGCGGCCAACCGGATCGTCGCCGCCGTCGTCGCCAAGGAGCTCAAGGCCTTCCTCACCTCGGCCAAGAAGGACCAGAAGCTCCAGGCCCGGGCCGTGCTGGACAAGGTCGTCGCGGCCGCCCGCACCCGGGTCGCGGCCCGCCAGCACAAGGAGGCCCAGCGCCGCAAGACCGCGCTGGAGACCAGTTCGCTGCCGGCCAAGCTGGCCGACTGCCGCAGCGACGACGTCGACCGCAGCGAACTGTTCATCGTCGAGGGCGACTCCGCGCTCGGCACCGCCAAGCTCGCCCGCAACTCCGAGTTCCAGGCGCTGCTGCCGATCCGCGGCAAGATCCTCAACGTGCAGAAGGCCTCGGTGAGCGACATGCTCAAGAACACCGAGTGCGCCGCGATCATCCAGGTGATAGGGGCCGGTTCGGGCCGCACCTTCGACATCGACCAGGCCCGCTACGGCCGGGTCATCTTCATGGCCGACGCCGACGTCGACGGCTCGCACATCCGCACCCTGCTGCTGACGCTGTTCCACCGCTACATGCGGCCGATGGTCGAGCAGGGCCGGGTCTTCGCCGCCGTGCCGCCGTTGCACCGGATCGAGCTCACCAGCCCCAAGCGCGGCCAGGAGAAGTACCACTACACCTACTCCGACGCCGAACTGCGCTCCACCCTGCTGGAGTTCCAGCGCAAGGGGCAGCGCTGGAAGGAGCCGGTGCAGCGGTACAAGGGCCTGGGCGAGATGGACGCCGACCAGCTGGCCGAGACCACCATGGACCCGCGCCACCGCACGCTGCGCCGGATCAACCTGGGCGACCTGGAGCAGGCCGAGCGGATCTTCGACCTGCTGATGGGCAACGACGTCGCCCCGCGCAAGGAGTTCATCGTGGACTCGGCGGCCACCCTGGACCGCTCCCGTATCGACGCCTGAGGCCTTCGGATCCCTCCGGCACGAGGGCCCTCCACCCGTGGGTGGAGGGCCCTCGTGCTGCCGGTTCCACCTGTGGTCCACCCCGACGCCGATCAACCGGGGCCGCCGGATCCGTAACGTCGGAGAGGTCAGTACAAGCCTCCTGTCGGGACGGAGAAGTCCGATGACCGCCCTCGTCAACATCGTCGTGATCATCGCGGTGATGGTCCTCGTGGTCCAGCGCCAGATGCGCGCCCAGCGCCTGGACACCGAGCGCCGCTTCTGGCTGCTGCCGCTGATCCTCGGCGCGCTCGCGCTGCGCGACCCGCAGCTCATCGACCACCAGCACACCGCGCTGTCCGCCACCCTGGTCGGGTGCGGCCTGGTGGCGGTGGTCGCGATGGGCTCCGTCTGGGGCTGGACCGTGCGGCTGTGGCGGGCCGGGGACGGTTCGGTCTGGGCCAAGGGCACCAAGGCCACGGTGGCCGCCTGGGTCGGCATGCTCGCCATCCGGCTCGCCCTGTACGGCGTCGGCGCGGCACTGCACGTCCACCAGGCGGGCAGCGCGCTGCTGCTGGGACTGGCGGTCCTGCTGCTGACCCGCTCGTTCGTGGTGAACTGGCGGGCACGGGCCCTGGACCTGCCGCAACAGGCCGCCGTACCGCGCTGACCGCCTTGCCCGGGGCCTGCCGGGCCCGCTGTCCGAGAACGTCGAGGAGGCACCCGTGGCCGAGTGGTACTGGACCCGCTGGCCGTCCCGCGAGGGGCTGGAGCGCGAGGCCGGGAGATGGCCGCGGCGGGCCCTCGCCCTGCTCGGCCGCACCGTCCTGCTGGTCGTCGTCTGCTGGGGGACGTTCTCCGGCGGCAAGTACACGGGCTGGGCGGTGGCCGTCGCGGCGGCCGGACTGCTCGGGGTCGCCGCCCTGGCCGCCGGCTACCTCTACGCCACCCGGGAACAGCGCCTGGCGCTCTCGCTCGGCCTGGCCGCCGCCCTGCTCGGCAGCGCCTGGCTGGCCAACTGGGGGCAGGCCTACCTGCTGGCCGACTTCGTCTGGTGCGGGCTGGCCGTGATCGGGGTGGTCCGGCTGCCGGCCGCGCCCGGCCTGCTCACCGCGGCGGCCGCGCTGGGCTCGTACACCGCCGCCAGCTGGGCGAGTTGGGTGAGCATCTTCGCCACCATCGGCGGGCTCGGCCTGCTCGGATACCTGCTGCGGCTGGACGTCGAGGCCCGTGGCACCGCCCGCCAACTGCTCACCCAGGAGCGCGCCGCCCGGGCCGCCGAGGCGGAGAGCGCGGCGCTCGCCGAACGGGCCAGGATCGCCCGGGAGATCCACGACGTGCTCGCGCACAGCCTCTCCGCGCAGCTCGTCCACCTGGAGGCGGCCCGGCTGATGCTGGACGCCGGCACCGACCGCGAGCAGATCCGCGAACGGGTCGTCGCCGCCCGGCGGATGGCCCAGGACGGGCTGGTCGAGACCCGGCAGGCGCTGTCCGCGCTGCGCGGCGAACTCACCCCGGTCGGCGAGTTCCTGGTGGAGCTGACCGGGCGGGAGCGGGCCACGCTCACCGTCACCGGCACGCCCCGGCCGCTCGCCGCCGAGGCCGCCCTCGCGGTGCGGCGCACCGCGCAGGAGGCGGTGACCAACGTCCGCAAGCACGCGCCCGGCGCCCGGTGCACCGTCGAACTGCGCTACCTGGCGGAGGCGGTGGAGCTGGAGGTGCGCAACTCCCGCCCTCCGCGCGGCGAACCGTCCGGGGAGCTGTCGGCCAGCGGCAGCGGGTACGGTCTGCTGGGGATGCGCGAACGCGCGGAACTGCTCGGCGGCACCCTGCTGGCGGGCCCCGAGGACGGAGGGTGGCGCGTGCTGCTGCAGGTGCCGGCATGAGCGAGCGCGGCGAGCTCATCATCAGCAGGTGCGGATTTCGCGAAGCGACTGCCGAGCGAAGCGGGGCGGGCGCATGAGCGAGCGCGGCGAGCTCATCATCAGCAGGTGCGGATTTCGCGAAGCGACTGCCGAGCGAAGCGGGGCGGGCGCATGAGCGAGGCAGAGGTCACCAGGGTGCTGGTGGTGGACGACCAGACGGTGGTGCGCGAGGGCATCGTGATGCTGCTGGGGCTGCTGCCCGGCATCGAGGTGGTCGGCGCGGCGGCGGACGGGGAGGAGGCCGTCGCCCTGGTGGAGCGGTGTCACCCGGACGTGGTGCTGATGGATCTGCGGATGCCGCGCGTCGACGGCGTCGAGGCGACCCGGCGGATCCGGGCCGCGCACCCGCAGACCGAGGTCGTGGTGCTCACCACCTACGCCGACGACGACTCGCTGTTCCCCGCTCTGCAGGCCGGGGCGCGCGGATACCTCACCAAGGACGCCGGCGGTGAGGAGATCGCCCGGGCGATCGCGGACGTCCGCGCGGGGGCAGCCGGGCTCTCGCCGCAGATCCAACTCCGTTTGCTGGAAAGGCTTTCAGGGCCTCCGGCCGGATCCGTGCCGGGGGCCGGGAAGCCGGTCGGGCGGCCGGGGGAGCTCCCGGACGGGCTGACCGCCCGGGAGGCGGAGGTGCTGGCGCTGATCGCCGAGGGGCTCTCCAACGCCGAGATCGCCCAGCGGCTGTTCGTCAGCCAGGCCACCGTGAAGACGCACATCAACAACCTGTTCGCCAAGACCGCGGTAAGGGACCGGGCGCAGGCGGTCTCGTACGCCTTTCGACACGGGATCACCGGTACGCAGCAGTAGTCGGATGAGTGTCTGTCGGATGATCGATCACCTCATCGAGTGAAGGTATCGGCAATGGTCAGAGGGGCTGTCCGGCGGCCGCCATCATGGTTGGGGTCAGAGTGCCCGCCGGTCCAGGAGCAGTTGTGCCACAGCAGCAGACGAGCAGTCCCGGACAGGGGCAGCGATTTGACTGGTGGGCCGCTCCGGCCGCCGCCACCGCCTCCGACCGGTCGGCCGTGCCCGGCCAACCGGCGGTGCCGGCCCAGTCGACCCCCACCCGCGCGGTCCAGCCGGTACCGGCCGAGCGGGCGGCCCGCCCCCGACCCCCACCCCCCGCCCGCGCCCCCCCCCGAGCGGGAGGGCGCCCCCCCGCCGCGGGTGGCGCGCCCCCCCCCCTCC
>NZ_JBHWIR010000010.1:0-81201 GCF_042731835.1 Kitasatospora sp. NPDC059817
GTTCTTACACCCCCCCAATCCAACCACACAAAAATCGCGCCCGCCCCCCCCCCCCCGCGGGCCCCCCCCCCCTCGACGACCCAAGACCGATAGAAATGGGAGGAGCTCGAAAACTCCCGGTCGACAATCAGCTCCGCCACGAGTCGAGAGAGACGCTCGGGCCATCGGTGAGATAGCTGATCAGAGCGCCCCTGGTAGTGGAGACGAATTCCTCCGGTACGGCACCGACGCCGACCCACGCAACGTCCGAGTGCTTGGCGGGTTCCCCGTTCGCGAGCTCACCGGACCACCGGTGAGCCGCGAAAACGACGGTCAGGAAGCCGTTGGGAGCCTCGACGCCGCGAGCACCATGGATGACGTGGACAAGTTGCAAGTCCTCGGGAGCAACGACGAGCCCGGTCTCCTCCCTGAGCTCGCGAACCGCCGTCTCCGTGATCGGCTCGCCTGGTTCGCTCTTGCCGACCGGCAGATCCCACAGGCCCTGCGCGAACTTGGCCTTGGGCCCCCGCCGGAGCAGAACGACACATTGAGCTTCAAGGTCATGGACGATGACGGCGGCGACCAACAGAGTCATCGACTCCGTAGCGGGCTTGAGAGCAGTCGTCTGATCGGCGATCGGCTGAGCCACGTCGGTCGGGTCCTGGTAGCCGCGAAGGCGCGGGTCAGTTTGCTGCATGGGGAACCGCCCGGCGGTAGAGGATCTCTCCCTCGGGGTCCAGGACCGCGATCTCGGCAGGCGGGGGTGCTGCGTCGCTGGCCCACAGCAGCACGCCCATGCCCGGCAGGCGGAGCGGTCGGTGGGTGGCCGGCACGGTGACCGGCGCCGGGAGGTCGCCGGGCAGCAGCACGCCCACAGGATGCTCGTGGCCAGCGGTGGTCGGGCCATCCGGGTCGTACCAGAGAATCGTCGCCGCCCGGCCGTCCGTTGGGGCGGTGGTGTCCAGGGCGCGGGTGAGCACCGCGACAGAGGCGAGCGAGCGGGGCGGCTCCGTGCGCTGGGTGGGGACGGCGGAGGCGAGGCGCACGGTTCCCGCGCTGCCGTCGACCTCGAGGAGCGTGCCGGGGGCGATGGCGGTCAGGGCGTCGGTGACGTTGGTGACGCAGGGGATTCCCAGCTCGCGGGTGATGATCGCGGTGTGGGAGAGCGGTCCGCCGGTGGTGGCCACGACGGCGGCCGGGCGGGCCAACAGTGCGGCGACCGCTCCGGGGTCGAGTGCGCCGCAGACCAGGACGCGGCCGGCGGTATCGGCGTCGAAGGTCGATGGTCCTGCGCCGGTGCCAGGGGCGGCCGGGATGCCGTGGAGCACCTGCGCGTCGGTGAGGGGGGCGGACGCGGCGGCGTCGGTGAGCGGCACGGTCAGCGGGCGCGCCTGGACGAGGTGGAGCTGCCCGTCGGGCGTGATCGCCCACTCGATGTCGATGTGCTCCAGGCCGAGGACGTCTGCGGCCTGGGCGGCGACGGTCAGCAGTCGGGCGCGCAGGTCGTCGGCGAGGACCGGCCCCTCAGACAGGGCGCCGGGGGTGTAGAGGTGGAGGATGCCCGATCCGGACGTCTGGACCTTCGCGGTGGTGGCGGAGCCGGGGGCGAGGGTCACCCACTCGCCCGGGGGCATCGTCAGCTCCTGCGGCGTGCCGGGGAGCAGGAGCACCGATTGGGTGGTGGGGCGAACGGCCGCTTGGCCGTCGGGGCCTGCGGTGTGGATCTCTCCGGTCCGACTGCCGCTGACGAGCGGCTCGGCGAGGCCGTGGACGGCTTCGATCCGCCAGCTGCCGCGGGTGATGTCTGCGGCGAGGACGCCCGCGCAGGCCGGCCGCAGGACCGGCTGCACCAGGACCGCCATCTGAGGCGGCGAGGCTTCGGCTCCCAGGGCGCGGCTGTAGGCGGCGACGGCAGGGTTGTGAACGGAGGCGCGGACGGCGCGGACGGCGTCCAGCAGCGCGGTGGGGTGGGCGAGGCAGATCCGGGAGGTGTAGAGGCCTGCGTAGGAGGCGCTGGTTCCGTCCTCGGCGACGGCGGAGGAGCGGGCGATCAGCCCGTGGGGCGCCGCACAGCTCTTGAGGATCTCAGCGACGGCGGACGGCAGGAGGCCGTCGGGGTAGCCGACGGGGATCACGACGCCTTCGGTGATCGGGAGCCCGGCGGCGGTGAGGCGGGCGAGAGTGGCGGCCTTGGCTCCCGCGCTGGTGCGCTCCAGCGGCTCGTTCAGGGAGCGCAGGGTGGTGCTGGTCATCGGGCGGCTCCCAGGTGGAGGAGGTCGGCGGTGGTCACGGCGGTGGGGTCGATGTCGGCCCGCTCGCAGCAGCGGCGCGCGGCCGCCAGGTAGCGGTGGCGTTGGATCTTGCGGCTCTCCTCGCTGTCGGCCGCCCACCGGCACACGGCGGTGAGCGCCGTCACCTGGCGGGTGGCGGCGGTGTCGCCGGCGGCGGCCAGGAGCGCGGCCAGCGCCCAGGCGTCGCGCAGTACGGTGGCGCGGTGGCGGGCATCACCGATCGCTTGGAGTTGGCCGTCGGTGTCGGTGCGGGCGGTGGTGACGATCAGTTCGGCAACGGCGGTCCGATCTTCGAGCGGCATGGCAGCGGCGGCGGGCGAGCCGTGTCCGTAGAGGGTGCCGGTGCGGGCGCTGACCGCGGTCGCTGCGGCGGCCAGGTCGGTGCCGTCGCGGACGGCGGCGGCGTTGGACAGGAGGAACTGGTGGGCGTCCAGCAGGTGTCCGGCCGCGTCGGGGGTGTTGAGGACGAGAAGGCAGGCGCGGCCCTGGTGCCGGCCGCCCAGGAGGTCGGTGAGCAGGTCTTCCCACTGCTGTTCGGGCAGCAGCCAGTTGACGATGTGCGTGGACATCACGTCGAGGAACGCTGTTGTGGCCCGCGCCAGGCAGGTCCCGGTCTTCCCCCCTGCGACGCGGAGGGCGTGTTCGAGGCTGTCGAGGGCCGTGTCGGTGTGCTGGCGCCGTTGTCGGGCAGCGGCGACCATGGCGGCCGCGTAGTCGGGGTCGCCGAGCTGTCGGTGCCAGGATTCGGTGAGCGTGCGGTGGTCCGGTTCGGGAATGTCGACGATTCCCGCGCGGCGCAGCTGCCCGTAGGGGCGCGGGTCGTTCATGAGGACGGTGGGCCACCTGGTGAGCGAGGTGGTGTAGAGGTCGAGTTCCAGGGCGGTGCTGCCGGGCCTGGTGCGCTCGTAGTCGCAGGTCAGGTGGCCGTTCCAGACGGGTTCCACGGGCCTCTCCATTGGCTGGGTTGACGATGCGCCAGTCGGATCGGTGACTGGTGGGCATGTCGGGGGTGAGGGTTGTGAAAGGCTCGGCCCGGCCGCCGGACCGCGAGGGCCTGGCGGCGTGAAGGTGGGCCCGGTGCCGAGGAGTTGCGGATGATCAAGGAATCGACGGCGAGTGCATTCCTCTTCCACGTGGATGGGGATGGGGTGTGCAGGACGGCTCTGGTGTGGCACCCGCGGTTGGAAGAGTGGCTTCCGGCCGGCGGACACATCGAGGCCGATGAGGGTGCTGCCGAGGCGGCGGTGCGGGAGGTGCGGGAGGAGACCGGGTTCGATGCGGAGCTGCTTCCCGGGCCGTCGCTCGCGCTTCCCGCCGGCTTCCCGCACACCGCGCCCGTCGCGCCGTGGTGGGTGGTGGAGATGGATGCCTGCGCCGACAACCACACCCGTGAGCCGCATCGCCACATCGACCATGTGTTCGTCGCTCGGGTTCACGAGCGGGGCGCGGATGAGGGGGCGGTGCACGAGGTGCGGTGGTTCACCGAGCAGGAGGCCTCCGAGGCCGAGGGGCTCGCGGAGGACTCTCGGCTCCAGCTGAAGGCGTTGTTCGCGATGATCAGCGACGGATCGCTGACCGTCGCTGCTTGATCCGGGATCAGAAGAGAGCGTCCTGCTCCGCCTCCGGCGGGGCGGCGACCTGCTTGGGCTGAAGGCCGGCCGCCGCGTCCAGATCCAGGAGGGTGCGCCACCGCCCGGCGGCGCACCCGTCCGTCAGCAGCCGGGAAAGGACTTGGGCGGTGACCTCGGCGTCCGGCATCGCGCGGTGCCGGCCCGCCGGTTTGGGGATGCCGTAGTAGCCGAGCAGGGCATCGAGCCTGTAGGAGCCGAGCCCCGGCAAGAGCGCCCGGGCCAGGCGCACCGTGTCCAGCAGCGGGGTGCCGGCCAGGACCGGGCAGTGTGCGCCCTGGTGGGCAATCAGTCCGGCCTCGGTGGGGGCATGGTGGGCGACGATCCGGTACGACGGCGAGGCCAGACCGGAGTCCAGCCGGGCCATCACCTCGGCGGCCGGAGCGGCATCGGCGAGCATCTTCTCGGTGATGCCGGCCTGTTGGACGTCGAGCGAGGTGACCGGGACATCGGCGGGAGGGCGGATCAGCGCCTCGAACCGGCCCACCTCGGCCAGTCGGCCGCCGCTGGGGCGCAGGGCCAGGGCGGCGACCTCGATCGGCTCGGCGGGCCGGCCTGCCGGGGTCACGGTCTCGAAGTCCGTGACGAGGAATGTCGTTACGGCGAACCGCGGATCGTGCATCAGCGCGTCCATCGCACGGCCTCCCGTCGAATCGTCAACGCCCTTCGCTGGATGGCCTCGTCGGTGTCGTGTTCGGTGAACGGGACGGCCAGCAGGGCGTCCACCGTAACCCGCGCGTGGGGCAGATCTCCGGAGGCGAAGCGGGAGCAGGCCGGGTGGAGGTGGGCGGCGGTCAGGCGGTGGGTGCCGGTGCTGTTGGGCACGCCCGCCTGAGCGAGGCGGGCGGCGAAGGCCCGCGGGTCGGGCAACGTCAGCCGCCACAGCGCGGCATACCCGTTCGGTTCCTCCCCCGCAGCCGCCGTGATGGGTTCCAGGCCGGGTGTGCCGTCCACGGCGCGGTGGAGGGCGGTGGCCTGCTCGCGGCGCTGCGCCAGGGCTTCGGGGAAGCGGGTGAGGTGGTGGCGGGCGAGGGCCGCCAGTGGCTCGGCCAGCCGGAAGTTGACGCCGAGGTGGGTTCCGGCGGGGGCGTCAGGGGCGTCGCTCTGCCAGTGGGTGCGGTAGGCGGCTGCCCGCGCGGCGAAATCGGTGTTGTCGGTGAGGAGGTATCCGCCTTCCCCGCACGCCAGCAGCTTGCCGTCCTTGAGGGAGAAGCAGCCGATGTCGCCGATGGTTCCGGCCTGGCGGCCGCCGCTGGTGGTGCCTTGGGCCTGGCAGGCGTCCTCGATCAGCCGCAGGCCGGTGGCGCGGGTGTAGGCAGCCAGGTCGTGGATGCCGTCGGTGCGGCCGGCCAGGTGGACGGCGACCACGGCCCGGGTGGCGGGGCCGGTCTTCGCGGCGAGGTCGTTCAGGTCCATGCCCCGGCCGTCGGCGGCGGCGTCCACGAACACCGGGCGGGCGCCGCAGGCGGCGACGGCGGCGACCGTCATGACGACGGTGACGGCGGGCAGGAGAACCTCGTGGCCCTCGCCGATGCCGCAGGCGGCCAGCGCGGTGGTGATCGCGGCGGTGCCGGAGGAGACGGCCACCGCCCGGCAAGTGCCGAAGGCGGCGACGAGGTCGGTCTCCAGGAGGGCGGTCTCCTGGTAGCTCGCCGGGTCGGGCATGCGGGCGACGGCGGCGGCCATCGCCCGGTGCGCGGCGCTGTTGCGGTCAGGCATCCGGCGCCTCCGGTCCGGCGGCGGTGAGGATGCGGTCGAATCCGGTGAGCGGCCACATGTTCACGCAGTCGACGCTGAACAGCGAGCAGTCGGCAGCGCAGGCGGCCGGGGCCGGGAACAGGTCCTGGGCCTTGGCGTCTTTGATGGTGCGTTGCCGCTGCGGCGGCGTGGCGGCGATCTTCAGGGAGGACGGGCAGTCCCACACCGTGCCGTCCGGCTCGATGAAGAAGAGGGTGTTCCCGCCGAAGCACCCCGGCACGAGGCCGGTCGGCTGTGCGACGGCGGAGGCGATCTGCCCCGGGTACGTGCGCGAGGGCAGGGTGATCGGCAGGTTGGCGGAGTACAGGTCTTTGAACCGCTGGCGCAGCTGAGGCAGTTGCTCGGGGGTGAGGGACAGCGTGTCGGCGAGCTTGTGACCCGAGTCGAGGGCGATCGGCTGCGGGACGGCGTAGTCGCAGCCGAGCGAGGCCGCCAGTTCGGGCACGGCGACGACGTCCGCGAGGTTGAGGCGGGTGATGACGCTGTAGATGCCGACCTTCGGCCTGGGCGCGCAGCTGCGGGCCTGGATCAGCGCGCTGATGCCCGACACGACGGCCTCCCAGCCGTCGCCTTCACGGCGCGGCGGCCGCCAGCGGTCGTTGTAGGCGGGGTCGGCCGAGTCCAGCGACACGGACACGGCGTCCACGCCGAGTTCGACCAGTGGCTCGCGCAGGTCGGGCTGGTTCAGGGCGACGCCGCTGGTGCACACCACGACTTCCAGGCCGCCGGCCTTGAGGACCTGGATCAGCTTGATGATCGGCTTCCACAGCAGCGGTTCGCCGCCGGCGAGGAACACCCTGCCGACCGGCGAGTGCGCCAGGGTCTTGGCGAAGGCGAACACTTCGGCGGTGGTCAGGTCGTTGGGCGACAGGTGCGAGAGCACCCCGGGGGCGGTCGGCATCTGTTCGCGGTGCTCGGGGATCGTCCCGAAGTAGCAGGCCAGGCAGCCGTGCGAGGCGCAGAACGAGCGCAGCCCCCACAGCACGCTGATCGGTCCCTTCACTGGTTTGTTCCCTCCGTGTGGTTCGAGGCGGCCGCGGTGCGGCACGCCTCGGCGATGAACTCGATGGCTTCCGCCTCGCCGGTGGTACGCCGGTCGAGCAGCACGTACCGGTCGGGCCGGTCGTTCGCGAGCAGGTGGTAGACGCGGTCGGCCCGGCTGATCAGCGCGCGTTCGCTGCCGGTGCACGGCTGGCCGGTGCGTTCCTCGAACCGGGCCAGACACCTCCCCGGTTCGTCGGTGATCAGCACGGTGGTCGTGGGCGGCGGTCGCCACGCCTCGATGAGGTGCGCGATGGCCTGGGCCTGCTCCAGCGCCCAGGCGTCGGTGGCGCCGTTCGCCTCGGCGAGCACGGCGGCCTGGTAGACGGCGACCGAGGTCGGGCCGCGGTCCTCCAGCACGACCTGGCCGGCGCCCGCCGCGGGCAGGGACTCGAAGCGGTGAACCTGCAAGGCCGCCAGCAGCAGCGTCTCCGTGCGCGGGTGCCCGGTGCGCAGGAACCGGTCACCGCAGCCGTGCAGCGCGGCGATGACCTGCCTGGGCAGGCCGCCGGGCGGAGAGTCGGGAAGTTCGACCATCGGCACGCACAGTTCGCCCAGTACGGCGGCCACGAGTCGTCCGAGGCGAGTCTTGCCGACGCCGTTGATCCCTTCCAGGTCCACCCACGCGGTCACCGCGCACCGCCTGCTAGAGCCGCGACCCGGCGCAGCCGCTCCACCGTCCGGGGGTCGTCGGCCAGGGGCGCCAGCAGGTACTCGGTGGCGGTGCGGGAGCCGTGGGCGCGCACCCCGCGCACCGTCATGCACTGGTGCTCGCCGACCGCCCACACGGCGACCGCCTTGCTGCCGGTCAGCCGGGCGACCTCCTCGGCGACCTGGGCACTGAGGCGTTCCTGCAACTGCAGGGCGTGGGCGTGCCGCTCCACGATGCGCACCAGCTTGGACAGGCCCAGCACCTGGCCGGCGGGCGCGTAGGCGACGCACACCTGGACCGTGAACGGCAGCAGGTGGTGCTCGCACACGCTGGCGGTGCGGATGCCGCCGACGGCGACGCAGCCCTCTCCCTCGGCGTGGTGCTCGAAGACGGTGTCGGTGGTGCCGGGCTCGTACTCCAGGAACTCCTTCCAGAACCGGGCGACCCGGCCGGGTGTGCCGGTCAGACCCTCGCCGGTGACGTCCTGGCCGAGGGCGTTCAGCAGCTCGCCGATGATCGACTCGACCCGCGGGGCGTCGATACCGGGCGTCGCGGGCTTGTCGTGGGCAGCGGTGGGGTTCACGCGTTGGTCTCCTCGATCGTCGGTGCCTGGGGGTGCAGACGGCCTCCGGCTTCCAGGAGCCGGAGGGCACCGGGGCCGTGGTGGGCGAGCAGGTCCAGGGCGGATGCGGCGGCGCCGGTACTCGGGCGCATCACGGCGGGCGGGTGGTAGGTGGCGACCTCCACGCCGATGCCGCGCTCGGTGAGCCAAGCGGTGTCGAGGTAGTCGGCGGCGCCGGTGCCCACCCGCAGCACGTTCGTGCCCATGCGCCGGCACAGGTCCGCGAGCATGGCGGTCTTCGCGCCGTCGGGCGCGATCTCACTGGAGCGCTCAAGCCGCACCTCGAGGCCGAAGGCGTCCAGCATCACCGCCAGCAGCGCCTGGTTCAGGTCCGCGAGGTGCGTCCACGGGTGCTCGTAGATCGGCAGCAGGCGCTGCTCCAGCCCCGGCCAGTGGGCGGCGCGGCCGTAGGCCTCGCGCAGGGTGCGCCAATGCCGGCCGCGCCACCGGTCGTCGGCGACCAGGGCCTTGGCCAGGGGCTCGCCGAAGACGCGGGTGACGGGAACGGTCAGCCGGATGCGTTCCCCGAGCGGGCCGGTGACGAAGTTGCGGTTCTGCCAGCCTCGTTCGCTGTAGGGGACGTGGTCGAGCAACACGAGCCTGTCGACGTCCAGGAGCCGGGAGAAGTAGCCGGGCCAGGGCAGGTAGGCGGGCTGGTGCGCGACCAGCACGTCGTGGCGGGCGGGGCCTCGCATGTCAGGCCGCCATCCGGTAGATAGCGAACCGCTCGGCGAGCCCGGTGCCGATCGCGGCGCCCGCGGCTTCGTCCTGCGCGTGGATCTTCTCCAGGCTGCGCGGGTGCGGGGCCGGGCGCAGCTGGGTGGCGTAGCACTCCAGGGCCTTGCGCTTGGCGGGCCAGTGGCTGCTGGTGTCCACGATCAGCGGCCGGGTGGTCTTCGGGGCGAGGTAGGCGCGGTCCTCGGGCCCGTCGTAGCCGAGCACGGTCCACGGGACGTGCCGGTGGCGGGCGAGGGCGGGGCGGGCGGCGGCCAGGCCTGCGGCGTGGACGGCCTGGTGGTCCTGGTGGTGCGCGTCGGCGGCGGGCAGGAACAGCACATGGGGTCGGCTGGCGGCGAGGGAGGCGACGGGGCCGGCTTCGATCAGCTGGACGAGGTCGGGCAGGTGTACGACGGGGTTGGCGGCACGCGGGTCATCGACCCAGGCGATGGTGCGCGCCTTCACGCCGAGGGCGTCGCAGGCGTCGGTGAACTCGCGGGTGCGGGTGGTGGCGTCGGAGTGGCCGCCGTGCATGGGGCCGCTGGTGAGGGCGACGGCCAGGACGTCCACCCTCACGCCGTGGCCGGTCAGCTTGGCGATGGTGCCGGCCAGGCCGAGCGATTCGTCGTCGGGATGGGGGGCGACCACCAGGGCGCGGTCGCCGGGGGCGAGGTTGAACACGGGTGCCCTCCTCTTGTCCGTGGGAAGGAGTCGACGGGGCCGCACAGCGGGTGCGTGCGACGAGGGTGGAGCTCGTGAGGTGAGGGTGTTACAGGCCGAGGGCGGTGAGCAGCGCTTGGGCGGCGTCCTCGGGGTTGAACGCGGTGATCCGGCCCGGCGCCGCACGGCTGGCGACCCGGTACGCGTCCGGGTCGGCCAGCAGGCGGCTCAGCGCGTCCCACAGGCCCGTCTGCCCGTCGGCGGCGGGAACGGCACGTCCGGCCGGGCCCGTCATCGTGGGGACGTTCCCGAAGTCGAAGCCGATGACGGGCGTGCCGACGGACATGGCCTCGGCGGCGGTGTGGCAGAACGTCTCCGGTTCGGTGGAGGAGATGACGGTGGCGGCCGCCCCGGCCAGGTACGCGGGCACCTCCCGCCATCCGAGCGCGGGCAGGATCCGCACCACGTCCGGGCGGCGGGCGGCCTGCTCACGGCAGGCCGCGAGCACCTGGCCCTGCATGCCGGTGAAGAACTCGAAGTCGGCCTCGGCCAGGACCAGTTCGACGGGCCGGGCCCAGCCCTCGGGCATCGCGGCCAGGAACTCCGCCAGGCCCTTGGCGGGCTCCACCCGGGAGGCGATGCGGATCGGCCCTTCCCTGCGCAACATCTCCCGGGTCCCGTCGGGGACGGGGGCGGGATCGGTGAGCAGCGCGTTGGGCACCGTGACCCACTCGCCGCGGTGCAGGCCGGCCGCTGCGCCCTCCTCGGCGAGGTACTGGCTTGCCGGGCACACCACGTCCACGGCGGCCAGTGCGCGCTGCCACCGGTCCTCGCCGCTGGGCCTGATCTTGTGGACCATCAGCGCCGAGGTCACCCCGGCCGGTGCGGGGTTGAGGTAGCCCAGGCCCCACAGGGTGTCGGCCCAGCAGGCGGCGTCCACCCGGTGGCGGGCCAGGATGCCCTGGACCTCCGCCACCACCGGCGCGGGATCCGCGAGCGCGGCGAGGACGTCCTCGTTCAGCGCCGGGCGCGGCAGGATAACGCTCTCCAGCCGGACCAGGCCCGGTTCCAGCAGGTCGTCCGGCCCGGCGGGACCGGCGGCCAGGATCAGCGGTGTGTGGCCGAGTCGGCGCACGCCCTCCACCAGCGCGGCGATCGATCGCTCGATCCCGCTGGGGTGGTTGGGCCGGTAGGACAGCAGGCAGAACGCGATCGTGCTCACGGTGATCCCTCCCTCTCGGCCGACGCCGGGGCGTTTTCCTCCCATGGGAAGACCACCCAACAGCCGACGGTTTCCCCAATGCAGGTCACGGCCTCGTGCGGCCGCCGGTCTCCGGTCCAGTTCGCCTCGTTGAGCACCAGTACCGCGCTGCGCACCCGCGCCGCTCCCGCCTGCTCCGCCAGGCGGACGGAAGCCGCGAGGGTGTCGCCGGTGCCGGCCACGTCGTCCACCACGAGGACGTCGAGGCCGGACAGGTCTCCGAGGGAGGCGGCGTTGCGCGCCACCGGCCGGGCCGTCTTCGCGGCGTTGGTCGAGTCGTCGACGGTGTGGGTGACCTCCACCGCCCGGACGTCCCTGACAGCGAGGCGGTGCGCCAGCAGCACCGCCGGGACCATGCCGCCGCGGACGACGGCGACGATGGTGTGCGGGATGCCGACTTCGCCCGTCGCCGAGGCGATCCGGCCGGTCTGCGTCTCGATGTCGCCCCAGGTCAGGTTCCTGGGCGCACGATCAGCGGCCACGTTCGTCCCCCCACAGCAGCGTGTGGAGGCGGGGGCTGAGGTTCCAGCGCCGCTCGATCGCGGTGTCGGCGAGAGCACGCATACCGTCGAGAACGGCCGTGGCGGTGGTGGCCTGCGGCATGATCCACACCCGTTCCAGCCCGTACGCTTCCTGGAGGGCGGCGACCTCGTCCGCGTCCTGCGGGCTGTCAAGGACGAACTTGAAGACCGCCCGGTTGGTGGCCTGGAATGCAGCCAGCACGTCGGGCTTGATCCTGCGCACCTGCGGCATGCCCATGTGCGCGAGCTTCGGGGAGACGACGTACAGCGAGATGTGCCGGTCGAAGGCGGACTCGGGGGCGATGGTGCCGTTGGTCTCGACCTCGATGCGGCGTCCGGCCTCGGTGAGGCGGGCGGCCGCCGGCGCCAGCTGGGCCTGCTGCATCATCGGCTCGCCACCGGTGATGACCACGAGCCGGGTCGGGTGCTGGAGGAGTTCGGCGGCGACCTGCTCGGGGGGCACGCGGCGGGTCTGCTCGGAACGGGAGTAGCGGTTCCAGTCCCACGAGTAGGGGGTGTCGCAGGTGTTGCACGCGAGGTTGCAGTCCCCCATCCGCAGGAACGACGCGTGCTGCCCTGCCGAGGGGCCCTCGCCCTGGATCGTCGGGCCGAACGTCTCGCAGAGCACGATGCTCTGGCGCGGGCTGTTCACGGGCAGCAGCGTCCGGCCGGTCATGCGGCTGCTCCGGCGTCCGGGGTGAACTGGGCCCAGGTGGTCTCCGTCTCCGACACGCGCACGGTGTAGGGCCGCCCGGTGGGGCCCGACAGGCCCCGGGCGGAAAGCCAGTCGGCCAGGTGCGCGGCCAGGTTCTCGGAGGTGGGGTTGAGGTCGGGGAGGACGGCGTTGAGGACCTGTCCGTGGAACGCGGCCATCAGGTGTGCGCGCAGTTGGGCGGGGATGGGCAGGTGCTGCCCGTGGTTGGGCCCGGTGGGCAGGGTGATGAGGTAGGCGTGGCCGTGGGGCCGGGCGCACTTGTGTCCGACCGGCAGTCCGCGCAGCCAGTGCCGCGCCCGGAAGTAGACGGCTTCCGGGTCAGGGGGACTGCTGGGGCGGCCGGTGAGGATGCGTACCTCGCTCAGTCGTCCTCGGGCGCCGACGGGCAGGTTCGCCGCCGCCCAGCGGTGGAGGTGGCCGGCGATGCCGGTGTCGGTGACATCGGCGAGCAGGGTGTCGAGGTCCTGGTGGTCGAGGGCCGCCTCGATGTGCCTCTGGAATGCCGCGAGGTCGCCGAAGTCGCAGACGAACCCAGGTCCGGTCAGCTTATGGGCCGTCAGGGTGAGTTCGGCGGTCAGAGAGTCGCTGGCGTCTGCGCGGTTGACGGTTCGGGCGGCCTCGAACTTGGCCCGCTTGCCGATGGTGTAGGTGCCGATCGGGCGTCGTCTCGGGATGACGGGCTTGTTCAGCCGACCTGCGGGCGAGCGATCGAGCGGCGGAGAAGAGTGCGGCATTGACGGTGCACCTTTCGGCGCAGGGCAGCCTGAACTCGACTGCGACAGATGGATGGTGACGGATGGACATGACTGCGTGGACGGATCGCTGCACAGCAACCCCGCGGCGACGAGCGAGCGTCGACGTCAGGTGGGGACTGTCGCGATCTGTGCTGAATCGAGCACACACCGCCAGCGTCGCGACGACAATGGCGTGGCGCGATCCAACAGCGATCCCATTTCCGAGGAGCGCCGCGATGCCCGATCAACTGCGGAACGACATGCGGGAAGCCCGCCGCGCATCCGGCATGGCCTGGGCGGACTTCGCTCGCGCGAGCGGGTTCGGCATGGCGTACATGCGCAACGTCGAGAACGGCAACCGGCGGGTGACCGACTCGGTCGCCGCCGCCTACGACCGGGTTCTCGACACGGGCGGAGCGTTCGCCGCTGCTCTTGCGGATGCCGCCCCTGTGGACGTTCCTTGGAACCAGGCCGGGGCAACCCTGGCGGTTCTCACGAACCTGGTAGACGGGAGAAGAGTGGATCGCAGGGGGTTCCTCGCCGTCGGCGCCGCACTGTCGGCGTCGGCAAACAACTGGATCACGGCCATCCGACGCGCCCTACTGGACCCGCGGGCCACACCAGTGGACGGCCCGGCCCTGTTGGCGGGACTGGAGGGCCGACTCGACCACCTGCGCCGAGTGGACGACGAACTCGGCAGCGGCGAGGTCTACACGGCAGCGCGCAGCGACCTGGCCTTGACAGTGGCTGCGATCAAGTCCGGGCGTTACAAAGGCAGCCACCTCGTGCGGCTGTTCGCGATCGCCGCCGAGGCGGCCCGGCAGGTCGCCTGGAGCGCTTTCGACCAGGACCGCTTCGGAGTCGCCCAGAACTACTTCGACGCCTCCCTGCGGGCATCCGCCGAGTGCGGTGACGTGCTCGCTGGTGCCTACACGCTCTCGTTCGCCGCCATCCAGTGCTACTCCACCCCCAACCTGGCCAACCGGGCGGTGGACCTCCTCGACGCGGCCAGGACCCAGGCGCGAGGCCGGAGCACCCCGCGAATGGAGGCGATGCTGGCCGCCCGCACCGCCCGAGCGCTGTCCAAGGCTGGCGCGAAGGAGCAGGCCAAGCACCAACTTCACCTCGCTCGCGCGGCGTTGGACAAGGGGAAGCGGGAGGACGACCCGAACTTCCTCTACTGGGTGGACTACGGCGAAATCGAGATGATCGCCGGCTCGTCCGCTCTGGAGCTGGGCGACCCAGCCGAGGCCCTGAGGTGCTTCGACGCCGGGATGAAGGCCTCCTACCCGGGCGACGAGGAATTCCCCCGCAGCCACGCCATCTACCTTGCCCGGACGGCGGAGGCACACCTGAAAATGCACGACCTGGACGCTGCCGTGGCGACAGGCAGGCACGCGGCGGCCTGCCTGGGGTCAGTCGACTCCGCGCGCTCCGCCACCCAACTGCGGGGCCTGCGCGAGAAGCTGGCCCCGCACACCGCCCACGCGGGGGTTCGCGCCTTCCTAGAGGCCGGGTAGGTGCAGAAGCTTGCGCAGTTGCCGGGCCACCAGGTCCTCGTCCAGCCCGTGTACCGGGGTGAAGCCGAGCTTCTGAGCAGCGGCGAGATTCTCCTCGCTGTCGTCCACGAACAGGCACTCCGTGGCGCGGACATCAAGGTTTTCCAGCACGATCCGGAAGGCCGCAGGTTCGGGTTTGCGGACACCGTGCTCTGCCGACAGCACCACCACATCGAAGGTGCCGTGCAGGTCGAAGCCGGTGTACGGGTCGTAGGGCTGCCTGCCGAGGCTGTTGGACAGTACCGCGGTCCGGATCCCTGCCGCACGGGCTTCCCGTGCGACCCGGAGGACCGGGTAGGCCGGAAAGGCGTCGTGGAGGTATCGGCCCAGCAGGTTGTCCGGCTTCACGCCCATCAGGGTCGCGAACCCGCTGTTCCAGTCCTCCTGGCTGATCTGGCCGAGTTCGAGGCGGCGGAACAGGTCCTGCCCTCGGGGGTCGGCCCAGGCTCGCAGGAAGGTTCCCCGGGCGATCCTCTCCCGATCCTCGAACCACGTGATGACCTCGACCATGTTCGAGGTCAGGACACCGAAGAAGTCAAAGATCACCGCGCGAAACGAAGGCACTCCAGCTCGCTCCATCCGCAAAGCGTACGGGCCACCCTCAGCGTCCCGACACCCCGCCGAACGAGAGTTGCCTCAGGCCGATCGTCCCGGGCCCAGCCGACAACTTACGGTGGAAGGCGGTGCCGCGTTGGTCGGTCGCGCGTCTTGGCCGGCGGCTGCACCGAACGCTCAAACGGCGCGCTCACCGTCGTCGCCCTCGCTGCGGTGCCGTCGGCCTCCGGGACGACTCTGGGAGCCTGGACGACGTGACCACCACCCGCCTTCACTGGGCAGACCTGCCCGGCTCCGTACACCGGGCCGTCACCGCCCGCCTCGGCGTGCCCGTCCTCGCCGCGCAGACCGTCTCGGCCGGTTTCAACTCCGAGATCGCCGCCAGACTCAGCACCGCCAGGGGCGCCGTCTTCGTCAAGGGGATGCAGCTGAGTCACCCACGCGTGTGGACGCAGCGACGTGAGAGGGAGGTCAACCGCTACGTGGAAGGCCTTGCCCCCACCGTCCTCTGGCACCTGGACGTCGACGGCTGGAGCCTCGTCGCGTTCGAGCACGTCGAAGCCCGCCACGCCGACTACAGCGAAGCCAGGGACCTGGAGCTGATGGTCGACACCCTCAGCCGGCTCGGCAGTACCCCGTGCCCCCCGATCGAGCTGCGCCGTGCCGAGCAGCGATGGGCCGCCTACGTGGACGACCTCGAGGTGCTGTCCCGGTTCGGCGGCAACCACCTGCTGCACACGGACCTGAACAACGAGAATGTCCTGATCCGCGAAGACCATGCACTTCTCGTCGACTGGGCGTGGGCCACCCGGGGAGCGCCCTGGATCGACCCGGCCCTGTGGGTAATCTGGTTGATCGCTGCGGGCGGCCACGGCCCGGCTGCGGCGGAAGCGTGGGCCGCCAGGGTCCCGGCCTGGCACACCGGCGGTCCGACCGTGGTGGACGCCTTCGCGCAGGCTCAGGCCCGGATGTGGGCCGAGATCGCCGGAGACGATCCGGACCCGTGGACTGCCGGGCTGAACCGGGCGGCTCAGCAGTGGGCCCGTTTCCGCGGGCGCAGCTGAGGTCTGCGGCCCCGCCCCCGGCTGCGGATGTCAGTGGGCGGGTGCAGACTCGCAGAGGGTCGGGGAGGGTGCGTGCGCGCGCCCGACGGAACCGGCCTGGTCACGTCTTCCGTCGAAGGGGCACCACCTCATGCTCACCACCGACTTTCCGACCGGCGCGCCCTGCTGGATCGATCTCGGCAGCCCGGACATTCCCGCCACGGCCGAGTTCTACGGCAAGGTGTTCGGCTGGACGTTCCGGTCCGGCGGCCCGGAGGCGGGCGGCTACGGCTTCTTCCAACTGGGCGGCAGGACGGTCGGCGCGGTCGGCCCGCTCGACGAGGGTGACCAGCCGACCTGGACGACGTACTTCCGTACGGCCGACGTGAACGCCACCGCGCAGGCCGCCGAGCAGGCGGGCGGTTCGGTCCTGGTCCCGCCGATGGACGTCATGGGCGAGGGGTGGTTCGCCCAGTTCGCCGACCCGCAGGGGGCCAGGTTCGCGGTCTGGCAGCCGGGCGCGACCACCGGTCTGGACGTGGTGTCGGAGGACGGCGCGCTGGTCTGGTCCGAGCTGCACACTTCGGACCAGAACGCCGGGTTCGGCTTCTACCAGGCGCTGTTCGGCTGGCGGGTGGAGAAGTTCGAGCCGGCTCCGGGCATGGACTACCGGGTGATCTCGACTTCCGAGGGCGACCAGCAGGCCACGGCCTTCGGCGGCATCGCCCCGACGATGCAGCCGGGTCAGCCCTCCGCCTGGACGCCGTACTTCGCCGCCGACGACGTGGACGCGGTGATCGCGAAGGCGACGGCGGCCGGCGGCTCGGTGCTGATGCCCGCGGAGACCGTGCCGAACGTCGGGCGGCTGGCCTGGCTGGCGGACCCGCACGGTACGCCGTTCGCGCTGATCAAGGGCGAGCCGCCGCAGGCCTGAGACAGAAGGCCTGAGAACGCGCAAGGCCTGAGAACGCGGGAGGGCCCGCCATTCCGAAGCCGGAACAGCGGGCCCTCAAGCCGTACGGCCGGTCACCGCACCGGGTGCCCGGCCTCCCGCAGCGCGTCCTTGACCTGCCCGATCCGCAGGTCCCCGAAGTGGAAGACGCTCGCGGCGAGCACCGCGTCCGCACCCGCCTCGACGGCCGGCGCGAAGTCGGCGAGCTTGCCGGCGCCGCCGGAGGCGATGACGGGCACGGAGACGGTCTTGCGGACGGCCCGGATCATCTCCAGGTCGTAGCCGTCCTTGGTGCCGTCGGCGTCCATCGAGTTGAGCAGGATCTCGCCGGCGCCGAGTTCGGCCGCGCGCCCGGCCCATTCGACGGCGTCGAGGCCGGTGCCCTTGCGCCCGCCGTGGGTGGTGACCTCGTAGCCGGACGCGGTCTCGGTGCCGGGGGGGCAGCGCCGGGCGTCGACGGACAGCACCAGGACCTGCCGCCCGAAGCGCTGGGCGATCTCGCGGACCAGTTCCGGCCGGGCGATGGCGGCGGTGTTGACGCCGACCTTGTCGGCGCCGGCTCGCAGCAGCTTGTCGACGTCCTCGACGGCGCGGATGCCGCCGCCGACGGTGAGCGGGATGAAGACCTGTTCGGCGGTGCGGCGGACCACGTCGTAGGTGGTTTCCCGGTCGCCGGAGGAGGCGGTGATGTCGAGGAAGGTCAACTCGTCGGCGCCCTCGGCGTCGTAGAGCTTGGCCATCTCGACCGGGTCGCCGGCGTCGCGCAGGTTCTGGAAGTTGACGCCCTTGACCACCCGCCCGGCGTCGACGTCCAGGCAGGGGATGACACGTACGGCGAGGGTCACGGCTGTTTGCCTTCCAGGGTCTTTGCCAGCCCGGATCGATAGGCGTCGAGCTCGATCTCGACCATCATCCGGGAGTCGATCAGCCCGTCGACCACCACCATGGTGGCCACCGGGCGGGCGGCGTCGAAGAGTTGGTGGTGGGCGCGGCCCACCTCGTCGGCGTCGCGGACGTGGGTGATGTACATCCGGGTGCGGACCACGTCGTCCGCCGTCAGACCGTACGCGGCGAGGGCGTTGAGCCCGACGCCGAACGCGGCGAGGGTCTGCCGGTAGGGGTCTCCCTCGTGCTCGATCCGGCCGTCCACCCAGGCGGTGGAGCCGGCCACGTGCACGTGGTCTCCCGCGGCGACCGCCCGCGAGTAGCCGAACTGGTCCTCCCAGGGGGAGAATCCGCCGACCCTGCCACGTACGATCCGACGTTCCGTCATCCTGAAACCGCCTCCAGGGCCTCTTCGAGGGTGAACTTCTGCTCGTAGAGTGCCTTGCCCACGATGGCGCCCTCGACACCCGCACCGACCAGGCCGGCGATGGCGCGCAGGTCGTCGAGCGAGGAGACGCCGCCGGAGGCGACGACGGGGCGGTCGGTGGCGGCGCAGACGTCGCGCAGCAGCTGCAGGTTGGGGCCGGTCAGGGTGCCGTCCCGGTTGACGTCGGTGACGACGTAGCGGGCGCAGCCCTCCTGGTTGAGCCGCTCCAGCACCTCGAAGAGCTGGCCGCCGTCGCGGGTCCAGCCGCGGCCGCGCAGGGTGGTGCCGACGACGTCCAGGCCGACGGCGATCTTGTCGCCGTGCTCGGCGATGGCCTTGGCGACCCACTCGGGGGCTTCCAGGGCGGCGGTGCCGAGGTTGACCCGGGTGCAGCCGGTGGCGAGCGCGTTGGCGAGCGACTCGTCGTCGCGGATGCCGCCGGACAGCTCGACCTTGATGTCGAGGCGGCCGGTGACCTCGCGCAGCAGCTCGTAGTTGGTGCCGGTGCCGAAGGCGGCGTCGAGGTCGACCAGGTGCAGCCACTCGGCGCCGGCGTTCTGCCAGGCGAGGGCGGCGGCGAGCGGTTCGCCGAAGGAGGTCTCGGTGCCGGACGCGCCCTTGACCAGGCGGACGGCCTGGCCGTCCCGGACGTCGACGGCGGGAAGCAGTTCGAGGCGGCTCATAGTCACAACTCTTCCAAGCTCAGAGGGTGTTGACCCAGTTGGTCAGGAGGGCGGCGCCGGCGTCGCCGGACTTCTCGGGGTGGAACTGGGTGGCCCAGAGCGGGCCGTTCTCGATGGCGGCGACGAAGGGCTGCCCGTGGGTGGCCCAGGTGACGAGCGGGGCGTGGATCCGTGCGCTGTGGGTCTCCAGCTCCCAGTGCCGCACACCGTAGGAGTGCACGAAGTAGAAGCGGCTCTGCGGGTCGAGGCCGGCGAACATCCGGCTGCCCTCGGGCACGTCGACGGTGTTCCAGCCCATGTGCGGGATGACGGGGGCGTCCAGCGGCTCGACGACGCCGGGCCACTCGTCGCAGCCGGCCGTCTCCACGCCGTGCTCGACCCCCTTCTCGAAGAGGATCTGCATGCCGACGCAGATGCCCATGACGGGGCGGCCCCCGGCGAGCCGGCGGCCGATGATCCAGTCGCCCCGGACGGACTTCAGGCCGCGCATGCAGGCCTCGAAGGCGCCGACGCCGGGGACGAGCAGGCCGTCCGCGTTCATCGCGGTGTCGTAGTCGGAGGTGACGGTGACGTCCGCCCCGGTCCGTTCGAGCGCGCGCTGCGCGGAGCGGAGGTTGCCCGACCCGTAGTCGAGGACGACGACGTTCTTGCCCATGTTCAGGTGTCCAGTCTCTCTACGTGTCCGGAGCTCACGTGTCCAGAGCCCATGTATCCGGCGTCCATGCGGCTAGAGGCGCATGATGCCGGAGGCCAGGCACATGACCGAGCCGAACGCGAGCACCAGGATGACGCCCTTGGGCAACTTCTGCTTCCAGAACGAGATCACGCCGCCGGCCAGGAAGAGGCCGACGAAGATGAGGGCGAGGGTCGCCTTGCTCACAGTGCACCCTTGGTCGAGGGGAGGATTCCGGCCGCGCGCGGGTCGCGCTCGGCGGCGTAGCGCAGGGCTCGGGCGAGCGCCTTGAACTGGCATTCCACGATGTGGTGGGCGTTGCGCCCGTACGGCACGTGGACGTGCAGGGCGATCTGCGCCTGGGCCACGAAGGATTCCAGGATGTGCCGGGTCATCGTGGTGTCGTACGAGCCGATCATCGGCGCCATGTGCTCGGGCTCGGTGTGCACCAGGTACGGCCGGCCGGAGAGGTCCACGGTGACCTGGGCGAGCGACTCGTCCAGCGGCACCGTGCAGTTGCCGAAGCGGTAGATGCCGACCTTGTCGCCGAGCGCCTGCTTGAAGGCGGCGCCGAGCGCGAGGGCGGTGTCCTCGATGGTGTGGTGGGTGTCGATGTGCAGGTCGCCGTCGGTCTTGACGGTGAGGTCGAAGAGACCGTGGCGGCCGAGCTGGTCGAGCATGTGGTCGTAGAACCCGACGCCCGTGGAGATGTCGGTCTTCCCGGTGCCGTCGAGGTCGATCTCGACCAGGACCGCGGTCTCCTTGGTGGTGCGTTCGACGCGTCCGATGCGGGACATACGGGTTACAGCTCCTTGATCACTGTTCGAACGGCGTCCAGGAAGGCGTCGTTCTCTGCGGGCGTGCCGGCGGTGACGCGCAGCCACCCGGGGACGCCGTTGTCACGGACCAGGACGCCCTGGTCGAGGATGGCCTGCCAGACGGCGTGGGTGTCGGCGAAGCGGCCGAACTGGACGAAGTTGGCGTCCGAGTCGGTGACCTCCAGGCCGAGCCCGCGCAGCGCGTCGACCAGCCGGTCGCGCTCCGCCTTGAGCCGGCCGACGTACCCGAGCAGGGTGTCGGTGTGCTCCAGGCAGGCCAGCGCGGTGGCCTGGGTGACGGACGACAGGTGGTACGGCAGGCGGACCAGCTGCACCGCGTCCACCACGGCCGGGTCGGCGGCCAGGTAGCCCAGGCGCAGCCCGGCCGCGCCGAAGGCCTTGGACATGGTGCGGGAGACCACCAGGTTGGGGCGGCCCTCGATGAGCGGCAGCAGCGAGGCCCGGTGCGAGAACTCGACGTACGCCTCGTCGACGACGACCAGGCTGGGCCCGGCGGCCTGCGCGGCCTCGTACAGCCGCAGCACGGTGTCGGCGGCGACGGCGGTGCCGGTCGGGTTGTTCGGCGAGCAGATGAAGACCACGTTCGGCCGGTGCTCGGCGATCGCGCCGAGGGCGGCGTCCAGGTCGATGGTGAAGTCGTCGTTGCGCGGGCCGGAGATCCACTCGGTGCCGGTGCCCCGGGAGATCAGCGCGTGCATCGAGTAGGAGGGCTCGAAGCCGAGCGCGCTGCGGCCGGGGCCGCCGAAGGTCTGCAGCAGCTGCTGGAGCACCTCGTTGGAGCCGTTGGCGGCCCAGACCTGCTGCCGGGTGACGGCGAAGCCGGTGGTCCGGCCGAGGTACGCGGCGAGGCCTTCGCGCAGTTCGACGGCGTCCCGGTCGGGGTAGCGGTTGAGGTTGCGGGCGGCCTCGGCGACGCGTTCGGCGATCCGGGCGACCAGCTCCTCGGGGAGCGGGTACGGGTTCTCGTTGGTGTTCAGCTGGACGGGCACGTCCAGCTGCGGCGCGCCGTACGGGGACTGGCCGCGCAGCTCGTCGCGGATGGGGAGGTCGTCGATCCGAGTCACCCGAGTCGCACCAGCCACCGGAGTCGCACCAGCCTCAGAAGTCACAGGAGTCACAGAAGAAGTAACAGCAGTCACGATCCCGGCACCGTCCAGTCGAAGCGCGCCTTGATCGCGTCGCCGTGCCCGGGCAGGTCCTCCGCGTTGGCGAGGTTGACCACGTGCGCGGCGACGTCGGCGAGCGCGTCCCGGTCGTACTCGACGACCTGGACGCCGCGCAGGAAGGTCTGCACGGACAGGCCGGAGGAGTGGCAGGCGCAGCCGCCGGTGGGCAGCACGTGGTTGGAGCCGGCCGCGTAGTCGCCCAGCGAGACCGGCGTCCAGCGGCCGATGAAGACGGCACCCGCGTTGACGACCTTGGCGGCCGCCGCGTGCGGGTCCCGGGTCTGGATCTCCAGGTGCTCGGCCGCGTAGGCGTTGACCACGGCGAGGCCCTGCTCCAGGTCGTCGACCAGGATGATCCCGGACTGCCGGCCGCCCAGCGCCTCGGCGACCCGCTCGCTGTGCTTGGTCCTGGCGACCTGGACGGCGAGTTCCGCCTCGACCGCGTCGGCCAGCGCCGGCGAGTCGGTGACGAGCACCGAGCCGGAGGTCGGGCCGTGCTCGGCCTGGCTGATCAGGTCGGCGGCCACGTCGGAGGGCAGCGCGCTGTCGTCGGCGAGGACGGCGATCTCGGTCGGGCCGGCCTCCGAGTCGATGCCGATCCGGCCGGCGAAGAAGCGCTTGGCGGCGGCCACGTAGATGTTGCCGGGGCCGGTGACCATGTTGACCGGCGCGCACTCCTCGGTGCCCAGCGCGAACATCGCCACGGCCTGGGCGCCGCCGACGGAGTACACCTCGTCCACGCCGAGCAGCGCGCAGGCCGCCAGGATGGTCGGGTGGACGCGGCCGTCGAACTCCTTCTGCGGCGGCGAGGTGACGGCGATGCCCTGGACGCCCGCCTCCTGGGCCGGCACCACGTTCATCACCACGGAGGACGGGTAGACGGCCAGCCCGCCCGGCACGTACAGGCCGACGCGCTCCACGGGCACCCAGCACTGGGTGACGGTGCCGCCCGGCACCACCCGGGTGGTGTGCTCGGTGCGGCGCTGGTCGGCGTGCACGGCGCGGGCCCGGCGGATCGACTCCTCCAGCGCGGCCCGCACCTTCGGGTCCAGCGTCTCCAGGGCCTCGGTCAGCTGCTCGGCCGGGACACGGGTCGACTCCAGCCGGACGCCGTCGAAGCGCTCGGTGATCTCGATCACGGCCGCGACCCCGCGATGGCGTACGTCCTCGGCGATCGGCCGCACCTTCTCCAGGGCGGCCGCCACGTCGAACTCGGCACGGGGCAGCAGGTCACGCGGGTCGTCCAGCGAGCCGCGGAGGTCGATTCGAGAGATCACGCCACCCAGTGTAAGGAGTGGCCGGAACCCCTGGTCCCGCATTTCAGTCCGTGATACGAAAGGCGAGACGACCGGGGGGACGGGGAAAACCATGCTGGAGCACGCTCCGGAGGGCTGGACCGATACGGAGCGTGAGCTCTGGGAGGCCTTCCGTCGCGGCAACGTCTTCGACCGGCGGAGTGGCGACGCCGCCACCGACGACCCGTTCGGGGACGCCGTCTGGGGCCCCGGGCGCACCGTCCGGGCCAGGGTGCTCGCCCATCTGCTGCTGGCCGGCCCGGCCGCCGCCACCGGGCGGGTCGCCTCGCTGCGGCTCAACGGCGTGCTGGTCACCGGCGCGCTCAACCTGGCCGGCGGCGCCATCGGCCACTACGTCGAGCTCCGCGAGTGCCGTTTCGAGCGCAAGATCCTCATCTCGGAGGCCTCGGCCTCGACGCTGCGCTTCGTCACCTGCCTGATCCCCCGCCTGGAGGCCTCCCGGCTCACCACCACCGGCGACCTCCACCTGGCCCGCTGCCGGATACCCGAGGGCGTACGGCTCACCGACGCCAAGGTCGGCACCGACCTGCTGCTCAACCAGACCGTCCTGGGCGGCGACCGCTACGGCCGCGCGCTGTCCGCCGACGGCCTGGCCGTCCACCAGGACTTCGAGGCCGAACGCGTCGATGTGCAGGGCGAGTTGAGCCTGCGCACGGCCCGGATAGGCGGCCGGCTGTCGCTGCGCGGCGCCCAGCTGCACGCCGTCCCGCAGAACCGCACCTGCCTCAACGCCGTCCGGCTCACCGTCGGCCACACCCTCTACCTGACCAGCTCCGCCGACGGCGGCTGGTTCGGCTCCCGCAGCTACTACGGCTCCGGCTACGGCCAGAACCCGCCGCCCGGCGCCCCCAGCACCCCGTTCCGCGCCTTCGGCCGGGTCCGGCTCTCCGACGCCCGCTTCGAGAGCGCCTGCCTGATCTCCGGCGAGTTCCACCTGGAGGGTGACGACGAGCTCTCGCTGCGCCGCATCCACACCCCCGAGCTGCGGTTCACCTGCCGGGTCCGCCCCACCGGCACCGTCTCGCTCTCCCGCGCCCGGGTCGGCAACCTCGTCGACACCCCGGACGCCTGGCCGCGCGGGCGCCACCTGGGCCTGACCGGCTTCGTCTACGAGGTGCTGCGCCCGGTCGGGCCCTTCAGCGTCCAGCAGCGGATCGCCTGGCTGGAGGGCTCCGCGGTGGACTTCCAGCCCGAGTCCTACGAGCAGCTCGCCGCCGCCCTGCGCCGCGACGGCGCCGACGACGACGCCCGCGAGGTGCTGTACGCCAAGCAGCGCCGCCGCCACCGGACCCTCCCGCTGCCCGCCCGGATCTGGGGCCGGGTCCAGGACGCCACCGTCGGCTACGGCTACCGCCCCGGCCGGGCCGGCCTGTGGCTGCTGCTCGCCTGGGCGCTGGGCAGCGTCTGGTTCGCCACCCATCCGCTGGAGCCGCTGAAGGCCGACGAGCACCCGCACTGGAACCCGGTGCTGTACACGCTCAGCCAGCTGGTCCCGGTCGTCGAGCTCGGCCAGCAGGGCTGGAACCCCGGGGGCCTCAGCCAGTACGTCACCGCCGGGCTGGTGATCGTCGGCTGGCTGCTCGCCACCACCGTCGTGGCCGGCGCCACCCGCATGCTGCAACGGGGCTGACCGCCCCGGCGGGCCGCCCTCGGGCCCGCCGTCGGGCCCGCCCTCGGGCACAACCCCGACGCGCCGCGACCGCGCGGGGAACTACGCTGTCCGCCGTGACAGAACGGCTCCCGCTCTTCCCGCTGAACAACGTGCTCTACCCGGGCCTCGTGCTGCCCCTGAACGTCTTCGAGGAGCGTTACCGCCGTCTCGTCGCCGACCTGCTCCAACTACCGGCCGACACGCCGCGCCGCTTCGGCGTGCTCGCCATCAAGGACGGCCGCGAGGTCTCCCCGGTCCGCCCCGAGGAGGGCCCGGCCGGGCCGCTCGACGGCCTCGGCACCGCCACCGGGGACCCGCTGGAGGCGATGTTCCACATCGGCTGCGTCGCCGACGTCGCCTCCGTCCAGGAGCAGCCGGACGGCCGCTACGAGCTGCTGGTCACCGGCACCACCCGGTTCCGGCTCCGCTCGGCGGACGTCTCCGGCCCGTACCTGACCGGCGAGGCCGAACTCGTCGAGGAACAGCCCGGCGAAGGCTCCGGCGCCCTCGCCGCCGAGGTCGAGCGGGCCTTCCGGGTCTACCAGAAGCGCCTCGCCGGGGCCCGCGAGGCCAGCACGGTCGGGCGCCAGGAGCTCCCGGACGACCCGCAGGTGCTCTCCTACCTGGTCGCCGCCGCCTCGGTGTTCGAGACCCCGGTCAAGCAGCAGCTGCTGGCCTGCCCCGACACCGCCCAGCGGCTGCGCACCGAACTCGACCTGCTGCGCCGCGAGAGCTCCGTGCTCAGCTGGCTGCCGTCGCTGCCAGCCGTCGACCTCACCCGCCAGTCGTTCAGCCCCAACTGATCCGGGAAGCCCGCACGCTGACCCGGAGAACCCGCACGCCGACCCGGGAAGCCCGCACGCTGACCCGGAAAACCCGCACGGCGAAGAAGGAGCCCCACATGGCGAAGAAGCCGAAGAAGGGCGGGCAGGGCACTCCCGCCACCGTCGCCCTGGAGACCGCCGCCGTCCCGTTCACCGTGCACGCCTACGAGCACGACCCGGCCGCCGCCTCCTACGGCGGCGAGGCCGCCGAGGTCCTGGGCGTCGCCGCCGAGCGGGTCTTCAAGACCCTGGTCGCCGACGTGGACGGCGTGCTCACCGTCGGCGTGGTCCCGGTCGCCGGGCAGCTCGACCTCAAGGCCCTCGCCGCCGCCGTCGGCGGCAAGCGCGCCGCCATGGCCGATCCGGCGGCCGCCGAGCGCAGCAGCGGCTACGTCCTCGGCGGCATCTCCCCGCTCGGCCAGCGCCGCCCGCTGCGGACCGTGGTCGACGCCAGCGCGCTCACCCACCCCACCGTCTACGTCTCCGGCGGGCGCCGCGGCCTGGAGGTCGAACTCGCCCCGGCCGACCTGGTCACCCTGACCGGCGCCCGCACCGCACCGATCGCTCGCTGACCCCGACTGACGGGCCCACCCGCGGGTGGGCCCGGGCCTACGCGGTCAGCCCTGCCCGCGCTCCCCTGGCCGTGCAGCATCCTCCGGCCGAACACCGTCGTCCGCCCGCACGGCGTCCTGCGGCCGCGCCGCGCCGTCCGCCCACACAGCGCCGTCCGCGGGGGCCTGCGGCGCAGCCGCCCCGTACGGCCCGGCCCAGTACGGCGGCGGGTCCTCCTCGCGCTTGCCGAACGCCGCCGACAGCGCCAGCAGCACCACCATCGCCGCCATCGGCCACACCAGCAGCGCCCCCAGCGCGCCGAGGTCGATGCTCGCGTCGAAGTGCCCGCCGTTGCCGACCCGCCGGGCTTCGGCGATCAGGTCGTTGCTGGGGCCGAGCCACCGGCCGAGCCGCCAGGCGCCGACCGAGCCGAGGAGTCCGCCGACCATCAGTCCGAGCGCGACCGCGATGCCGCCGCCGCGCTGCCGGGTGGCCAGGAAGGCCCCGAGCGCGGTCAGGAGGCCGGCGCCGAGCGCGATCAGGGCGAAGACCGCGTCGGCCCCCGCCCGCTGTTCGCCTTCGGGGTCGGCGTAGAGGATGCGGTCGCCGTCCACGACCAGCGGCACCTTGGGCGCGAGCCAGACCCACAGCCCTGCCATCACCAGTCCGACCGCGATGCAGGCCAGTACCGTGCCCGCGCCGAGCCGCAGCTCGGGCAGCAGCCGCTCCTTGAGCGTGGGGCCCGGCGACTGCGCGACCGCGAGGCCGGCCGGCGGCGGGGTCCCGGCGTCGGGGGCGGGCGGCGGCGCGTACGGATCGGGGGTGATGTCCGGCACCGCGTCCGCGGCGGCGCGGGTGGGGTCCGGAGGTGTGTTCGGTACGGTCACAGGCCCCATCGTTTCACGATCGCGGCCGGGACGAGCCGCCGCCCGTGCCTCCCGGAACCCGAACCCCGCACCTCGCGGAGCCGGACCCCGGGCGACCCCCGGGACACCCCCTACCGGGAGACGGCCCGCCGGTAGGCCCAGGTGGCGATCGCCAGCGACACCACGCCGACGCCCGCGCAGACGGCGAGGTCGCCCGCGATCAGCGCCCAGTCCGGGTCGGGTTCGAACGTCCGGGCGAAGGCCTCGACGCCGTACGTGGAGGGCAGCAGGTCGCGCAGCCACAGGACGGGCTGCGGGAGGTGGTCGACGGGCAGCACGCCGAGCAGCAGCGCCGCCGACATGCCGAGCTGCCCGAGCATGGTGGCGATCTCCTGCCGGGGCGCGAGCAGCCCGCAGGCGGCCCCGAGCCCGGACAGGGCGGCTCCGGCGAGCGGGACGACGGCCAGCAGCACCCACAGCTGCCCGAGCGGCAGCCCGAACATCACGGCGCCGAAGGCCGCGGTGAGGACCGTCCCGGGCAGCGTGAACGAGGCGTAGGCGGCGGCCGCGCCGAGCACCACGGAGGCGGCGGGTACGGGCAGCGTCGCGTAGTGGTCGAGTCCGCCGGTGGCCCGCAGCTTCCCGAAGTACTGGGCGAGCAGGTTGAGGGCGACGAACGCCACCACCAGCACGCTGGACCCGGCGACCACGGACCGCGCGGCCGAGGTCTGCCCGGCGTCCACCACGCCCCGCATCATCACGAGGATGCCGACGGACTGGAAGGTGGCGACGAACAGCAGCGGGATCCGCGCCACCCGGGCCCGGGCGAGCTGCGCCCGGTAGACGGCGGCGAGGGCGGGCAGCAGCCGGGCCGCGGGGGCGAGCGGGGCGGGGGTGCCGCCGGTCGCGGGGGCGGTGGCCTGCGGCGGCACCGAGAGCAGCGTCACTTGGCCAGTCCTCCGTGGCGGCCCCCGAGCTTGAGGTAGGCGTCCTCAAGGCTCGGGGTGGCGAGGGTGAAGTCGTCGAGGGCGGCGAAGGCCGGGCCGGTGGTGACGGCGGCGACCAGTTCGCGGGCCTGTTCGGGGGTGGTGCGGACGGTCCAGCGGCGGCCGGTGCGTTCGGCCCGTTCGGCGAGTTCGGCGACGGCGGGGACGGCGAGCGGCGCCTCGTCCCGCCAGACCAGGTCGAGCCGGACGTCGCCGTCGACGAGGGCCTTGAGCCCGCCGGGGGTGTCGCAGGCGATGACCCGCCCGTCGTCGATGACGGCGACCCGGTCGAGCACGGTCTCGGCCTCGATGACGTTGTGGGTGACCAGCAGGACGGTGGCGCCGCGTTCGGTGCGGCGCCGGTCGACGGCGGTCCAGACGGCCCGCCGGGCGACGGGGTCCATGCCGGTGGTGGGTTCGTCGAGGACGAGCAGCGGCCGTTCCCCGACGAGGGCGGCGGCGACGCAGGCGAGTCGGCGCTGGCCGCCGGAGAGCTTGGCGAGCGGCCGCTGGGCGAGGGGTTCGAGCCCGAGTTCGGTGAGGACGTCGGCGGCTTCGGCGCGGGCCCGGGCCCGGGTGAGGCCGCGCAGCCGTCCGGTGGTCTCGGCGGCGAGCGCGACGGTCAGTTCGTCGAGGGCGCTGGATTCCTGGCCGAGGTAGCCGAGCAGCCGGGCGGCCCGTTCGGGGTGGCGGACGATGTCGTGGCCGAGGAGTTCGACGGATCCGGAGTCCGGCCGCAGCAGGCCGGTGAGCTGGCGGACGAGGGTGGACTTGCCGGCCCCGTTGGGTCCGAGCAGCCCGAAGATCTCGCCCTGGCGGACGGTGAGGCTGATTCCGTCGTTGGCCCGGATCTCGCCCGCGGCGGCTCCGCGCCCGGTGCGGTAGGTCCTGACGAGGTCGCGCACGGCGACGCACGGCGGGGTGTTCTGGGGTACTCGCCCTGCCGACTCGGTCACGACCGAAGACTTTACGCGTTCGCCCGGGCGAACCGGACAAGGGGGCCTGATCACCGAAAACCGGCACGCGGCTCGCCGGGTCCAACCCGGGCCGTGCGCCCGTCAGTCGTCCACGACGACCATCGATCCGCCGGGCACCCGCACCGCCAGTTCCTTCCAGAATCCGGCCCGGATGGCGTAGCGGTCGTGTTCGTCGATCTGGTCGTCCTTGTGCGCGAGCAGTCCGAAGCGGGCGGCGTAGCGGAGGAGTTCGCCGTCGACCCGGTGCGGGATGCGGGGGTAGTCGGGCCAGAGCACGGTGAGCCGTTCGACGTCGCCCAGCCGTTCGCTCCAGCGGCGGGCGAAGACCTGGCCGACTTCGTGGGCGTCGCCGCCGATGGAGGTGATGTCCTCCTCGCGGTCGGCCCAGCGCTGTTCGGCGGTGGTGAGGTGGGCGAGGGTGGGGAGGCTGTCGCCGGCGGTGACGGCGGGTTCGGGGGCGGGGCGGTCGACCCATCCGCGGTCGGAGGACCAGCGCAGGACGGGGCCGGCCTGTCCGGGGGCGCCCGTCGTGCCGACGGCCTGCCCGTTGGTGCCGTGCCCGTTCGCCTGCCCGTTCAGGAACCCATTGCCGCCGTGCCCGTTGGCGCCGTGCCCGTTGACGAGCCCGTTGCCGCCGTGGCCGTTCGCGAGTCCGGTGCCGCCGTGCCCGTTGACGGCCGGGGCGACGGCGGGGGTGCGCCCGGCGAGGTCCTTGGGGGTGGGGACGACCTTGAGCGCGGCGGCCGGCTGGGGCCGCCCGGCCCCTGGGACGGCCCCGACGGCGGAGGCCCCGAGGGCAGCGGGCACGGCGGCAGCGGGCACGGCGGCCGGGGCGACGGCGGCCGGCTGGACGACCGGGGGCGCCACGACCGGCGCCGCGGCGGGTGCCACCACGGGCGGGGCGACGGGCGGGGCGGCGAGGATCTTGGCGATCTCCTGGCGGGCGCCGGGCGCGGGAAAGACGTTGGCGTTGTCCCGGAGGCTGAAGGAGCCCTCGATCCACTCGCGGTCGAGCACTCTTCGCTCGTCGGCCTCGCCGACCAGGTCCTCGGACTGGTTGAAGTCGCCGTCGGCGGCCTGGAGCGCCCACAGGTGGACGGCCACGCCGTGTTCCTTGGCGGTCATCATGCCGGGCAGCAGGTCGCCGTCGCCGGTGATCAGGACGACGTCGGCGCAGGCCCGGTTGCGGGCGAGTTCGGAGAGTTCGGCGTGCATGGCGGCGTCGACGCCCTTCTGCACCCAGCGCCCTTCGGCGCGGGTGAGGGCGCCGAGCCGCACGGTGACGCGGGGCAGGACGCGCAGCCGGCGGTGTTCGGGCATCGGGCGCCGGTCGGGGGCGGCGTCGAACCAGTAGATGCGCAGCAGCGGAAGTCCGGTCTCGGCTTCGGCGCGTTCGCGCAGCGCGGTGATCAGCGCGGTGTGGTCGACGGTGACTCTGGAACGGGATGGGTCACCGGCGAGCAGGCTGGCGGCGGCGCCCAGCAGGTATCCGGCATCCACCAGGACGACACAGCGGTCCATCGCGCACCTCTTTCCACTCGCCCTCGTGTGGGGGGTCGGGCCGGGTGGGCGCGGATCCGCCCGTCGTCCGGACGTGGTGGGGTGAGGGGCCCCCGTGGCCGCCCGATCGTTGGGTCACCTTTTCCCCCTGGTTCGCGCGCCGAACCTCGACGGATGTCGCGGTACCGCAACGGCAAGCCCAACGGAACGCAAAGGCGGGCCCCGTTCAACGACGGGGCCCGCCCTTGGTCACGCCGGGGAGTGCGAGCGGGCGCCCGCCGCGGGGTGCGAGGCGCTCGCCCGCGAGGTGCGAGGCGCCCGCCGCGAGGTGCGGGGTGCGAGCGCCCGCGGCCCGGCGGGCCGGGTGTCAGCCCTTGAGCTCGGCGGCGACCAGCTCGGCCAGCTGGACGGCGTTGAGCGCGGCGCCCTTGCGCAGGTTGTCGTTGGACACGAACAGCGACAGGCCGTGCTCGACGGTCTCGTCGGCCCGGATGCGGCCGACGTAGCTCGGGTCCCGGCCGGCGGCCTGGAGCGGGGTGGGGATGTCGGACAGCTCGACGCCGGGGGCGGCGGCGAGCAGTTCGGCGGCGCGCTCGGGGCTGATCGGGCGCTCGAAGCGGGCGTTGATCTGGAGCGAGTGGCCGGAGAAGACCGGGACGCGCACGCAGGTGCCGGCGACCTTGAGGTCCGGGATGCCGAGGATCTTGCGGCTCTCGTGGCGGAGCTTCTGCTCCTCGTCGGTCTCGTTGGAGCCGTCCTCGACGATGGAGCCGGCCAGCGGCACCACGTTGAAGGCGATCGGGCGCTGGTAGACCTTGGGCTCGGGGAACTCGACGGCGGAGCCGTCGTGGGCGAGCGCGGCGGCGCCGTCGACGACCTTGGCGGCCTGGTCCTGGAGTTCGGCCACGCCGGCCACGCCGCTGCCGGAGACGGCCTGGTAGGTGGAGACGACGAGCGCGGCGAGGCCGGCCTCCTCGTGCAGCGGGCGCAGCACGGGCATGGCGGCCATGGTGGTGCAGTTCGGGTTGGCGATGATGCCCTTGGGCCGGTCGGCGATGGCGCCGGGGTTGACCTCGGAGACGACCAGCGGGACGTCGGGGTCGCGGCGCCAGGCGGAGGAGTTGTCGATGACGACGGCGCCGGCCGCGGCGGCCTTGGGGGCGAGGGCCTTGGAGGTGGAGCCGCCGGCCGAGAAGATCACGATGTCCAGGCCGGTGTAGTCGGCCGTGGACGCGTCCTCGACGGTGACCTCGGTGCCCTGCCAGGGCAGGGTGCGTCCGGCCGAGCGGGCCGAGGCGAACAGCCGCAGCTGCTCGACCGGACCCAATCCGCCTTCACGACCAGCGCGCTCCGCCAGGATCTCGCGGACCACTGCGCCGACCTGGCCGGTGGCCCCGACAATGCCGATCTTCATTCCGACTACTCCTCTGGATGGTGCTGTCTACAGCCGCACTCTGCCCATCATGCCTTGTCACGAGGGTGCGGCGGCCTGGTGTTCCACGGTGTGAGAGCGACTAGTGGTCCAGACCACTCACGAGCTTCAGCGCCGCCTCGACCTCCGCCCCGCCGGCCGGCAGCAGCGGCAGCCGGACGTCCGGGGTGGGGATCCGGCCCTGGGCGTGCAGCACGCCCTTGATCACCGTCGGGTTCGGCGCGGCGAAGGCGGCCAGCGCCAGCCCGGTGAGCCGGTGCCCGAGCGCCCGGGCCCGGGCGGCGTCCCCGGCCTGCCAGGCCTGCGTCAGCTCGACGAACCGGGCGGTGGCCAGATGGGCGGAGGCGAGGATGCCGCCGGCCGCGCCGAGCGCCAGCAGCGGGGACAGGAAGGCGTCCTCCCCGGTCAGCACCGCGAAGTCGGCGGGGGCGGTGGCGAGCAGTTCCACCGCCGTCTGGTCGACTCCCCCGGTCGCGTACTTGACGCCCACCACGCCGTCCAGCGCGGCGAGTTCGAGCAGCGCGGCGGCGGACAGCTGCTGCCCGGTGCGGTACGGGATGTGGTAGACGACCAGCGGCAGCGGGCTGCTCCCGGCGAGCGCCCGGAAGTGCGCGACCGTCCCGGCCTCGCCCGGCCGCAGGAACGCCGGGACGGTGACCAGCGCGGCCGCGGCCTGCGGCACCCGCTTGCCGAGCGCGGCCAGCGACTCGGCGGTGGAGCGGGTGTCGCCGCCGTGCGCGCCGACGGTCAGGAGGGCCCCGCGGGCGGCGCAGGCGGCCGCGGCGGTCTCGACCACGGCCCAGCGCTCGTCCTCGCTCAGCGCGGCGGGCTCGCCGGTGGTCCCGAGGGCGACCAGCCCGGCCGCACCGGCCTCCAGCAGCTCGGCGGCGAGCACGGCGAGGGCGTCCAGCGCGACCGTGCCGTCCGCGGCGAAGGGCGTGATCAGGGGGACGTGGATGCCGGTGAGTTCCATGGCCACGATCCTGCGGCCCGCCGATCACCCAGGTCCAGTTCACATTCGTGATGCTTCTCGTAAGCTGAGCCGATGCTCGATGTCCGACGCCTGCGCCTGCTGCGCGAACTCGCCCACCTCGGCACCATCGCCGCCGTCGCCGAGGCGCTCTCCTTCAGCCCTTCGGCGGTGTCCCAGCAGCTGTCCGTCCTGGAGAAGGAGGCGGGCGTCCCGCTGCTGGAGCGGACCGGGCGGCGGGTCGCGCTCACTCCGGCCGGGCGCAACCTCGTCCGGCACGCCGAGGCGGTACTCGCCCTGCTGGAGCAGGCGGGCGCCGAACTCGCCCACGCCCGACGGGGGTTGGCCGGCCCGCTGCGGATCGGCACCTATCCGTCGGCGGCCCGCGCGATCATCCCGTCGGTGCTGGGCGAGCTGGCCGCCTGGCACCCGGGCCTGGAGCCGATGGTGACGGAGGTGGATCCGGCGGGCGTCGCGGCGGCGCTGCGCGCGGGCGAGCTGGACGTCGCCCTGGTGCACGAGTACGACCTGGTCCCGGCCGATCCGGAGCCGGGCCTGGCGGTGACCCGTCCGGTGTTCACCGAGCCGATGTACCTGGCGGCCCGTAGTCCGGGCACGGTCGCCGAGCAGCGCGGCGCGCCGTGGATCATGGCCCCGCCGGGCACGCTCTGCCACAGCATGGCCGTCCGGGCCTGCGAGGCCGCCGGGTTCGCGCCCCGGATCCGGCACCAGATCGACGACTTCGCGACCGTCCTGGCCCTGGTCGCGGCCGGCCAGGGCGTGGCCCTGGTCCCGCAGCTGGGCGCCGCGCAGCCCCCGCCCGGCGTGGTCCTCACCCGGCTGCCGATGTACCGCCGCACCCGGGCCGCCTTCCGCGCGGGCGCCGGTTCCCACCCGGCCATCTCGGCCTTCGTCTCCGCCCTGCACACGGCCGTCCCCCCAGGCCTGGGCGGGCACGGCTGATCCCCCGGGCCTCGCTAAGAGGCACGGGGGATCAGGCGCACGTCAGCCCGCCAGGCAGCTCGGCCCGAGCAGCTGCTTGAGGTCCCCGAACAGCGCCGGGTCCGACTTCACCCGGTGCCGGTCCAGCCGCAGCACGGTCGTCTTGTTCCGGCTCTCCAGCCGCACCCGGACCTCCGTGGTGCCCCGGTGGCTGCCCAGCACCTCGCCGAGCCGGGCGATCAGCGGCGGGGTGATCTTCACGCTCGGGATGTTGATGATGATCGGCGCCTCGGCGTGCGCGTTCGACAGGTCCGGGACGGTCAGCTCCATCCCCATCAGTCGCGGCACGTCCTCCCGCTTGTCCAGCTTGCCGCGCACGAACACCACGGCGTCCTCGACGAGTTGGGCCGAGACCAGCTGGTAGCTGGCGGGGAAGAACATGCAGTCGATCGAGCCCGCGAGGTCCTCGACGGTCGCGATCGCCCAGGCGTTGCCCTGCTTGGTCATCTTGCGCTGGAGGCCCGAGATGATGCCGCCGATGGTGACGATGGTGCCGTCGGGCCGTTCGGCGAGGTCGGCCACCGCGCAGTCCGCCTTGTCGGCGAGCACGTGCTCGATGCCGTGCAGCGGGTGCGAGGAGACGTACAGGCCGAGCATCTCGCGCTCCTGGGTGAGCAGGAAGGACTTCTCCCACTCCTCCTCGGAGAAGACGACGTCGAGGCCGAAGCTGGGCTCGTCGGAGACGGCGTCCCCGCCGAACAGGTCGAACTGGCCCTCGGCCTCCTTGCGCTTGACCCCGACGACGTTGTCGATCATCGGCTCGAACTGCGCGCTGAGGCCCTTGCGGGTGTGCCCGAGCGAGTCGAAGGAGCCCGCCTTGATCAGCGATTCGACGGTCCGCTTGTTGCAGACCACCGACTCCACCTTGTCGAGGAAGTCCGGGAAGGAGCTGAACTTCCCCTTCGCCTTGCGGGTGCGGATCATCGAGTCGACGACGGGGCCGCCGACGTTGCGGATCGCGGTGAGGCCGAACCGGACGAGCGTGTCACCGTGCGGGGTGAAGTCCGAGTCCGACTCGTTGACGTCCGGCGGCAGCACCTGGATGCCCATCTTGCGGCACTCGTTGAGGTAGATCGCCGACTTGTCCTTGTCGTCCTTGACGGACGTCAGCAGGCCGGACATGTACTCGGCCGGGAAGTTCGCCTTGAGGTAGGCCGTCCAGTACGAGACCAGCCCGTACCCGGCGGTGTGCGCCTTGTTGAACGCGTAGCCGGAGAAGGGGACCAGGACGTCCCACACCGCCTGGATCGCCGCGTCCGAGTAGCCGTGGTCCCGGCAGCCCTTCTGGAAGGGCACGAACTCGGCCTCCAGGATCTCCTTCTTCTTCTTGCCCATGGCCCGGCGCAGCAGGTCGGCCTGGCCGAGCGAGTAGCCGGCGAGGATCTGGGCGGCCTTCTGCACCTGCTCCTGGTAGACGATCAGGCCGTACGTCGGCTTGAGGATCTCCTCCAGGGGCTTCTCCAGCTCCGGGTGGATCGGGGTGATCTCCTGCTGGCCGTTCTTGCGCAGCGCGTAGTTGGTGTGCGAGTTGACGCCCATCGGGCCCGGTCGGTACAGCGCGAGGACGGCGGAGATGTCTTCGAAGTTGTCGGGCTTCATCAGCCGCAGCAGCGAGCGCATGGGGCCGCCGTCGAGCTGGAAGACGCCGAGCGTGTCACCGCGTGCCAGCAGTTCGTAGGTCGGCTTGTCGTCCAGGGGCAGATCAAGCAGGTTGATCTTGATGCCCTTGTTCTTCTCGATCGCCTTGACGGCGTCGTCCATGATCGTCAGGTTGCGCAGGCCGAGGAAGTCCATCTTGAGAAGGCCGAGGCCCTCGCAGGTGGGGTAGTCGAACTGCGTGATGGTGACGCCGTCGGTGTGCCGGGTCCAGACCGGGATGTGGTCGGTCAGCGGCTCGGCGGACATGATGACGCCGGCCGCGTGCACGCCGGGCTGGCGGATCAGGCCCTCGATGCCGCGCGCGGTGTCGATGACCTTCTTCACGTCCGGGTCGCTCTCGTACAGCCCCCGGATCTCGCCGGCCTCGCTGTAGCGCGGGTGGCTGTTGTCCGTGATGCCGGACAGCGGGATGCCCTTGCCCATCACGTCCGGCGGCATCGCCTTGGTGATCCGGTCGCCCATCGCGTACGGGTAGCCGAGGACGCGCGAGGAGTCCTTGATGGCGGCCTTCGCCTTGATGGTGCCGTACGTGACGATCATGGCGACCTTGTCGGATCCCCACTTCTCGGTCACGTACCGGATCACGTCACCGCGCCGGCGCTCGTCGAAGTCGATGTCGACATCGGGCATGGAGATGCGCTCGGGGTTGAGGAAGCGCTCGAAGATCAGGCCGTGCGGGATGGGGTCGAGGTCGGTGATGCCCATCGCGTACGCGACCAGCGAGCCCGCCGCCGAACCACGGCCGGGGCCCACCGCGATGCCCTGCTCCTTGGCCCACATGATGAAGTCGGCGACCACGAGGAAGTACGCCGGGAACCCCATCTGGATGATGGTGTCCATCTCGTACTCGGCGAGCTTCTTGTGCTCCTCGTCGTACCCGCCCGGGAAGCGCCAGTCCATGCCCTTCCACACCTGGGACTTGAAGAAGTCCGCCTCGGACTCGAAGCCCTCCGGGATCGGGAAGCGCGGCATGAGGTTGCGGAACTTGAACATGCCCTCGGTGTCGACCCGGGAGGCGACGAGCAGCTGGCTGTTGCGGCAGCCCTCCTGCCAGGCGTCCGAGGAGTCCAGGGCGTACATCTCGGCGGCCGACTTGATGTAGTAGCCGGTGCCGTCGAAGCGGAAGCGGTCCGGGTCCGAGAGGTTCTTGCCGGTCTGCACGCAGAGCAGCAGGTCGTGCGCCCCGGCGTCGGCCTCGGTGGTGTAGTGCGAGTCGTTGGTGACGACCGGGGGGATGTTCAGCTTCTTGCTGATCTCCAGCAGCCCGTCGCGGACCCGCTTCTCGATGTCGAGGCCGTGGTCCATCAGCTCCAGGAAGTAGTTCTCCTTGCCGAAGATGTCCTGGTAGTCGGCGGCCGACTTCACCGCCTCGTCGAACTGGCCCAGGCGCAGCCGGGTCTGCACCTCGCCGGACGGGCAGCCGGTGGTGGCCATCAGGCCGCCGGACAGGTCGGAGATCAGCTCCTTGTCCATCCGGGGCCACTTCACCAGCCAGCCCTCGGCGTACGAGCGCGAGGTCAGCTTGAAGAGGTTGTGCAGGCCCTCCTTGTTACGGGCCCAGATGGTCTTGTGGGTGTAGGCGCCGGAGGCGGAGACGTCGTCCCGCTTCTGGTGCGGCTGGCCCCACAGGATGCGCTTGGTGTTGGAGCGGGACTCCGGCGCGACGTACGCCTCGATGCCGATCACCGGGGTGATCCCGGCGGCGGTCGCCTGCTTGTGGAACTCGGCGGCGCCGTACATGTTCCCGTGGTCGGTCATCGCGACGTGGGTCTGGCCCAGCCGCTCGACCTCCTTGAACATCTGCTTCAGCCGGGCGGCACCGTCCAGCATCGAGTACTCGGTGTGGACGTGCAGATGCGCGAACGGCTGATCGCTCAAGGCGGGGCCTCCGGAGGCGAGTGCGGGTCTGGTGGGCCGGCGAACGCGCAGGTACGCGCAGGTCACGGAAGGTGCCTGGAAACGGATGTGGCCCGGACCACCTCGTGGGGTCCGGACCATCACTCACACGTTCACCCGTCTACTCTAGCTCCCCTTCGGAGCCGGCTCCCTCCGGCTCGGAGCCTCCCGAGCTCAGCCCGGCGAGTCGCGCCCCGGCGGCCTCACGGACCTCCGCCTCCTCCATCGGATCGTCCCGCAGGTGGGCGAGGCGTTCCCGGACGTGGGGGCGGTCGGGGGCGTGCGCGACGGCCGGCAGGCGGGCGCCGGCCTCGCAGTCCCAGAGGCACTCGGTGTACACCTCGGCCAGCCCGACGGGGGCGACGGCGGCCAGTGCCTCCAGGTAGGCGGGGCGCTCGGAGGAGTGCGGCGTCCACAGCCAGAAGCGGCGCAGCAGCGACGCGGCCCCGGCGGCTTCGGGGCCGAACCGGGCCAGGCCCCGGGCGGTGTGCATCGGGCCACACCACTCCTGGGACGCCCACTGCCGCTCCAGCTCTCCCGTCGCCGTCGGCAGATCACTCGCGATGTGCAGATCACTCGCGCCGCCGTGCTCCGGCAGCAGGGCGCGCGGGCCACGCCGCTCACGGACGTCCTGCCCGGCCGCCAGGTCCTCCCACCACGGGGTCGGCCAGAGCATGGCCACCGACTCCAGGGCGGCCACCCGGTGCTCGCCCTCGCGGACGTGGGTACGGAGTGCTTCCCGGGCCTCGGCGGAGCCGCCGAGCGCCAGCAGCTCCAGGACTCCGGTGGCCCGCAGGCAGGTGTCCTCGTCCCCGGTCAGCAGGTCGACGATCGGTCCGACCGGCAGTTCCAGGTCCCGGACGAGCCGCGCCAGGTAGAGGTGCCGGTCGTCCGCCTCTCGGTCCCAGCGCCAGTCCCAGCGGATGCACCCGTAGACCAGGTCGGCGGCTGCCGCCGGGTCCTCCGCCGCCATCTGCGCGCCCAGGCCCCGGCCGCGCTGCAACAGCCCGGGCAGGGTGCCTGCCGGGGCGTACTCGTATCTCCGCTGTGCCACGTGCCCAATCGTCCCTTAGCCCCCGACGGCTGGGCGGCGGGGGCTGGGGGGGGTGAGGGTGAGGGAGCTGGGGGTTAGGTGTCCTCGTCGGGCGGGGTCGCCTTGAGAGCCGTGATGACACCGAGGACGACCGTGGCGATCGCCAGAGCGAGGAGGACGGCGAAGGCGGTGGCGATCAGGAAACGCACGAGTCGTCGCCTCGCTCGGCGGCGAGGAGGAGGGAGAGGAGGTTGAGGAGAGTGGAGGCGGGGGCGGCGTTGAAGCGGACGAGGATGCGGCCGTCGATGGTCTTGTCGGTGGTGGCCGAGGGCCAGATCAGGCCGAACCTCCGGCCACGTTCCTGGACTTCGGCGAGGAGCGTGTGGATGTGGTCGTCGGTGTAGTGCCGGATCCGGGGGTCGGTCGGCAGCATGGGGCGACGGCGCGGGAGCGGGAAGGACATCAGGCGGCGTCCAGCTCGAACCAGACCATTTTGCCGCGTTCCTGGGGGTCCACGCCCCAGCGGTGGGTGAGGCCTTCGATGAGCTGGAGGCCCCGGCCGGACTGCGCGAGGGGCGCCGGCGCTTGCTTCTTGGGGAGGTCCGGGCTCTCGTCACTGACGGACACCCGGAGGGTGGGGCCGACGGCGAGGATGAGGACGAGCGGCGCGGGGGTGCCGCCGTGCCGCCAGGCGTTCACGAGCAGTTCCACGAGCGCGAGTTCGGCATCGTCGGTGACCGAGGGCAGGTACCCGCAACGACCCATCGCGTCCCGGAGGGACTGGCGGGCGATGGCGAGGGAGGGCGTGTTGAGGTGGCGCATGGGAGTTCTCCCGAGGCGTGATGGTGAGGGAAGAACCGGCGGGCATGCCGCCGAAGGCCCAACGAGAGGGCCCTATTGACGATCCGTCGGATCGCCATGACACCGAACATACAGCAGCGGTATCACGTGTAGAACGAAAACCGGATAGGTTCACCCTGAAGTGCCACCCTCCGCCCCCAGGTGGACCCGCGCCAAGCGGCGCGGCAGACTTGGAACACACCGGCAAGGAAGGACCCAATGCCGCCACGACTCAATCCGACGCTCCGTCAACGTCGTATCGGTGCCGAGCTTCGGAAGATGCGCGAGGCCGCCGGTCTTCAGACGGTGAACCTGAGCAGGGCCCTTGGCATCGACAGAACTCAGGTCAGCCAGATGGAGTCTGGCAAGATCGGCGTGAGCCCAGAACGGCTCCGCTCCTTCGCCGCAGCCTGCAAGTGCACGAACATGCCCTTGATCGAGGCTCTGGAGTCCATGGTCCAGGACCGCTCCAAGGGTTGGTGGGAGGAGTACCGAGGGTCCCTCCCTGACGGCATCCTTGAGAACGCGGAGCTGGAGAAGCGTTCGAACGGGCTCATGATGTGGCTCCTCACCCACATGCCGGGCCCCTGCCAGACCATCAACTACGCCTCGTCAGTCTTCGGTCGGGTATTTCCTCCACTCCCTCGGCACGAGTTGGAGGCCCGCACCGCATTCAGAATGCAGCGCAAGGCCGACCTGCGCCGCAATCCGAAGCCGCTGACCGCTTTCATCTACGAGTCGGTACTGTGGACTCGGTTCGGCGGTACCCAGATCCTCAAGGAACAACTCGGCTCCCTGCTCGAAGACTCCGAACTGCCCTGGATGACCATTCGAGTCGTACCGTTCAACGTCGAGACCTTCCCCGGGGCCGCCGAGAACCTCGCCTATGCGTTCGGCTCGGTCCCTGAGCTCGACACTGTCGAACGGGAACTCTCCCAGGGCCCCGAATACCTCGACGCCGTCAACGAGCTGGCCAGCTACCGGTACATCTTCGAGCGCACTGAATCGGTTGCGCTGAGCGCGAGCGGCTCTCGCGACCTGATCCGCAAAATCGCACGAGACCTATGAAAGGCCCATCATGACCGACACCGAGTGGCAGAAGTCTTCCTTCAGCGGCAGCGTCGAGAACTGCGTCGAGGTACGCACGGCCAACGGGACGGTCGAACTCCGCGAGTCCGACGAGGCCCACCTCGTCATCCCCACCACCCACGCCCACTTCGCGGCCTTCCTCCAGGCCGCCAAGGCCGGCGAGTTCGACCACCACGCCTAGACACACCACAGCGCAGGAAGTCGGCCAGCCCGACTTCCTGCGCCAAACAACCAACGGGGCCCCAGATGACCAACACCAACTGGCAAAAGTCCAGCTACAGCGGGGCATCCAACGAGTGCGTGGAGATCCGCACCGCCGACGGCCTCGTCGAACTCCGCGAGTCCGACCAGGGCCACCTCACCCTCCCCACCACCCCCGCCCACTTCGCCGCCTTCCTCCAGGCCGCCAAAGCCGGCGAGTTCGACCACCACGCCTAGTACTGCAACCGCATCTGCGTGACGGATGTGGTGTTGGGCTCGTTGGTATGTCTGTGTGCTGATGAGCTGATGGTCGAGCAGGTCGAGTCGCCCCTCGGGTAGGACGATTTGCAACTCGGGGCTCGGCGCCCCGCAGTGCGGCGGGACGTCGAGCGGGTCCTATCGAATCTCCCTACCCGGAGCTGGAATCGGTGGCCTATTCGCGGCCGCTTCGAGACGGCCTCGGGGTGCCGACGGTGGCACCTCCATCGCCGGCTCCGAGCGACGGGTCGCCGCAGCTGACCGTGATGGACTGCACCGATCTCCAAATCGCCAGGCAACTGCGCATCAACGCAAGTAGGGTGGAGCAGCGCCTGACACGCGTGTACCGGAACTCGACGTCAAACGCCGAAGAGACCTTCCCGTGGACCTGCGCAACGACGGAACCACGACCGGGCGGACAGGCCCCGGAGGCCTCTGACACGGAGCACTCCCAGCCGTCCTCGTCCCCACCGCGGAACCGACTGCCCCTGCCTAAGGATTCATGTGCCGCACACCTCGGACGACCGACCGACCACCCTTGCAGTCGGCACCTACACCATCGACGCCGGACGCAGCACGATCGCCTTCACCACGCGCCACTTCTTCGGCCTGGGCGCCGTGCGTGGAACGTTCGACCTTACCTCGGGGCAGGTGCACGTCGCCGCCGAGCCCACGCAGTCGTCGGCCACGGCTGTCATCGATGCCGACAGCTTCTCGACCGACAGCGGTACCCGCGACAGGGTCGTGCGCTCACCCAAGTACCTGGGCACAGCCGCACACCCCCACATGGCCTTCGCCTCGAACGCCGTCCAGTCCACGGACACCGGGTACGTCCTGCGCGGAGAGCTGACCGTCAAAGCCACCACGCGGCCCATCGAACTTACCGTCGAGCAGCCGGAATTCACAGCCGATGGAATCCGGTTCCGCGCCACCACCAGAATCGACAGGTACGCATTCGGTATCACCGTCGACAAAGGCATGACCGCCCGTCACCTCACCCTTTCCCTCGACATTCTCGCCGTGCCCGCCGTAGGCGGCATCCCCGGCGACTAGTACTGCAACCGCATCTGGGGGTTGTGGCCTCGGTGTTTGCAGTGGGAGCGGCGGGCTCGGGCCTGGCTGCGTCGGCGGAAGCGTGACCAGCGCAGATGGTGCTCGTTGGCGTGGTGGCGGGGTGTGACGATGAGGTGGCCTGCCGAAACGGTGCGCGAAGCGGGCATGGAAGCCCACTATCCCTCGGGCCACGACTCGACCTGTTCAACCGTCAGCTCGTCAGCACACAGTCATACCAACGACGCCGAACGCCAGCGGTAACGACAGATGCGGTCGCAGTACTAGACACACCACGGCGCAGGAAGTCTGCCAGCCCGACTTCCTGCGCCAAACAACCGACGGGACCCCAAATGACCGACACCAACTGGCAGAAGTCGTCCTTCAGCGGATCCGGTGGCGACTGCGTGGAGATCCGCACCGCCGACGGCCTGGTCGAACTCCGCGAGTCCGACCAGGGCCACCTCACCCTCCACCCCACCCCCGCCCACTTCGCCGCCTTCCTCCAAGCCGCCAAAGCCGGCGAGTTCGACCACCACGCCTAGTGCAGCGCCACGTTGATCCTTCGGGGGTTCATGCGGCTTTGAGTGGGCTGCCGTCGTAGGTCCAGCGGCAGGGCTTGGCGTCGTGTTCGTCGTAGCCCAAGACGAAGGTGGCACTCGACGATGCCGGCGAAGGGAACCCCGCGCCGCACGACATAATCCCGGCGGATGACTCCGGTACCTCGCGGAGGCTACGAACGACACCAGAATGTCTACATCCATGGGCTGATTCGATACGGAGCTGCGGAACCTAGCGTCGATCCCATGAAACGCAATCGCCGTATCAGCGCTGTCGCGGTGTTGGCGCTCGCCGCCCTCGTCACCGGAACCGGCGCCGGGTTCGCCGCCACGACCACACCGGTGGCCACACCGTCGGCCACACCGGTGGCCACGCACGCGTTAGACACCGCACCGGCCACGGCCACCGCGCCCACGCGGTCCTTCCAAGGCGCGCTCCCCGCGCCGACCGGCCCCTACGCCGCCGGCGAGGACGTCATCCACCTCACCGACGAGAGCCGTCCCGACCCGTGGGTGCCGTCATCCGGCCCCCGCCAACTGACCGTCACGATGGTCTACCCGGCCGTCCCCGGGACCGGGACTCCGGCCCCTTACATGAGCCTCGCCGAGGCAGCCGGAGTCATCCAGCGGCGGAAGTTGCCGGCGAGCTACGGCGTCACCGCACAGAACCTTTCCGGCGTCACCACTCACGCCTTCGACGGCGCGCGGCCGCAGCGCGGCAAGCATCCGCTGGTGGTCCTCTCACCCGCGTACGAGGACCCGCGCATGACGCTCACCTCGCTCGCGACCGACCTGGCCAGTCACGGCTACGTCGTCGCGCTCGTCGGCCACACCTACGAGGACAGCGGCGAGACGCTGGCGAACGGCCAGACGCCGCCGTGCGCGATCTGCGATGACCCGAAGACGCTCGACTTCGACTCCGTCGCCGCCAGCCGCGCGCTGGACGTGTCCTTCGTGATCGACCGGTTGACGCACGGCAATACCGCGTGGCCCCTGGCGCACCTCATCGACAAGCACGAGATCGGCATGGCCGGGCACTCCCTCGGCGGAGCGGCGGCCGCCGCCACGATGATCGCCGACCCGCGAGTACGGGCCGGAGTGAACATGGACGGCAGCTTCCACCCGGCCCCGATGCCCGGCCAGATCAACCGGCCGCTCCTCATGCTGGGTACGGCCGACTACCACTCGGTCGGCGGCCACGACACCTCGTGGGGGCAGACCTGGGCCGCCCTCGGCGGCTACAAGAAGTGGCTGACGGTCGCCGGAGCCGACCACTTCAGCTTCGCCGACCTGGACCTGCTTCTGGAGCAGGCCGGGTTCCCGACGCCGCCCCTCTCCCCGGAACGCGGGGTGGCGATCACCCGCGAGTACGTGGCAGCGTTCTTCGACCAGACGCTGAAGGGGATCGACAGTCCGCTGCTGGACGGCCCCTCGCCGAACAATCCGGAAGTGCTCTTCCAGTCCTAGTGCAGCGCCGCGTTGATCCTTCGGGGGTTCATGCGGCTTTGAGTGGGCTGCCGTCGTAGGTCCGGCAGTAGGGCTTGGCGTCGTGTTCGTCGCAGGACAGGACGAAGGTGTCGATGGCCGCGGCCAGTTCGTCGCGGGAGGCGAACTGGCCGCGGCGTCGTAGACGTCGGGTCAGGGTGGAGAAGAGCAGCTCGACTTGGTCGAGCCGGCCGGCCTGTTCGGGCGTGTGGTGGATGTTGAAGCGGGGACGGGACCTGTGCTCTCCGGCTGGGGCGGCTGGTGCTGCCGCGAGACTCCGCCGAACCGGCCCATGGGACTGGCCCGTTACTCGCGCGGTGACGCCTGCTGGCTGTCGTAGTGCTCCTGGGCGGCGAGCAGCTCGCCTCCGTGCCGGCCGAACCACTGGATCAGTTCGGTCAGCGGCCCGGCCAGGCTGACACCGAGTTCCGTCAGGCTGTAGGTGACCTGGGGCGGGTTGGTGGGCGCGACCTGGCGGTCGACGAGCCCGGCCCGGGCCAGTGCCTTGAGGTTCTGCGACAGCATCTTCTGGCTGATGCCACCGACTCGTTGGTGCAGCTGCGCGAAGCGGTGCGGGCCGGCGATGAGGGCCGAGATGATCAGTGTCGCCCAGCGACTTGTCGTCTGGTCCATGATCGGCCTGAGCGCGCACTTGTTGTCGAAGGTGTCGTGGGCCAGGAGCCGGGCGGCTGTCGCGACCTGCTGAGTTTCCATCACAGCAGGAGCTTACAAAAAAGTAGGTACTTCCCAGCAGTAACTGGCTTTCCTACGGTGACCTCGTAAGCACCAACGTTCGAGGAGCCACTGTGAGCAGCAGCAACGCGCGTACGGCGATCGTCACGGGCGCATCGAAGGGCCTGGGCGCGGGGATCGCCAAGGCGCTGGCCGGGACCGGCGCAGCCGTCGTGGTGAACTACCGGGAGGATGCGAAGGGCGCCGAGCGGGTCGTCGCGGGCATCACCGCCGAGGGCGGCCGGGCGATCGCGGTCCGGGCCGACGTGGCCCGCAGCGACGAAGTGCGCCATCTGTTCGATCGGGCGCGCGAGGAGTACGGACCGGTCGACGTGCTCGTGAACAACGCGGCCGTCGCCGCCTTCGCGCCGCTGTCGGGCATCACCGAAGAGGAGTTCCAGCGCGAGATGACCACGAACGTCCTGGGCACGATCCTCACTACGCAGGCCCTGGCCGCGCAGGACGACATCGGCGCCGCTTCGATCATCAACGTCTCGACGGCCGGCACACTCACCCTCCCGCCGTACGCCTCGCTCTATGTCGCGTCCAAGAGCGCTGTCAACGCGTTCACCATCGTTGCGGCCAAGGAGCTGGGCCCGCGCGGCATCCGGGTCAACGCGATCATGCCCGGACCGTCGGACACCGAGGGCACCAGGGCCATGGGATTCCCCGGCTCGGCCCAGGAAGCACAGGCGATCGCCGGCACCCCGCTGGGCCGAACGGGCACCCCGGACGACTACGGCCCGCTGGTGGCTTTCCTGGCTTCCGACGGCGCGCGCTGGATCACCGGGGATGTCATCCTCGCTTCCGGCGGCATGCGCTGACGTCCCGTCCGTTCGGCTCCGGGCTCCGGGCTCCGGGCTCCGTCGGCTACGAAACACGCCCTGAACACACCACAGCGCAGGAAGTCGGCCAGCCCGACTTCCTGCGCCAAACAACTAACGGGACCCCGGCTGACCGACACCAACTGGAAGAAGCCCAGCTACCGCACCTCTACATGAATGAGTCCAAGGGATCCGGGTCGGCCGCAACGAGGCTCACTGCGCCTGCTCAGTCCCGGCGCCGCCGGTAGTAGGAGATCGTGACGACCGCGAGCAGCGGCCCCCACAGCAGCAGTGGGGCGTAACAGGCGTCCATCACGACGAGCGCCGGCCCGGTCGGGGCTCCCTGCGCCCCTCCGAAGCCGCCCGCCCGAGGGATCGTCAACAGTATCACAACGGCCGCACCGAGCAACGCCGGAATCACCGCCGCCAGCGGCGCGACACGCTTCCCCCCGATCAGCGGGATCCAGCCCGGCACCACCTCGCCCCAGGGCTTGACCAGCCCGAGGGTGAGCAGCGTGAGCCCTTCGGTACCCAAGCTCATCGCGATGCACATGACGCTGAACCAGCCGGGGATGTCCAATCCCGTGGTGTTGAACCCCACCGGCATGCCGATCCCCATCGCGATCCGCCAGATCCCGGACGGCACAGCGGTGAGTGCCGCAATGTGCGCGACTCGGACCACCCAACGGGCAGGAGACCGACTCTCGGAGGCGGCAGCGGCTGTCGGTATCCCAAACGTGACCATGGCCCCATGCTGTCTCGCGGTCCGCCCCGCCGAATCATGCGCAAGGTCCAACTCGACTCCCCCGCGCGGAGGATGCAGAACCCCGGCTTCGACCGGCCAGCCGCCGACACCCCTTGGACTCATTCATCTGGACACACCACAGCGCAGGAAGTCGGCCAGCCCGACTTCCTGCGCCAAACAACGGGACCCCGGCTGACCGACACCAGCTGGCAAGAGTCCAGCTACCGCGCCCCTGGCCCATTCGAGGCCGGAAGATAGCCAACAAACCGGGGCCGCCCGGCACCGAAGTGCGCCGGGCGGCCTCGGCGCCGGGACGTCAGCGGCCTCAGCGGCCTCAGCGGCAGAGGGCGGCTTCCACCAGGCCCTCGACGTGCTTCATGGCCGCCGGGTCGGCCGGCCGGTTCGTCACCGCGATGTTCGCCGCAGCGCTGCCGTCCTCCGTGACGCCGCCCCGGGTCTCGTAGCCCGGGAAACTGCCACCGTGGCCCCAGTAGAGGCCGCCGCCGCAGGGCAGGGGCTTGCTCACGAGGCCGAGCCCGTACGCAGCGCCGGGGCCGAGGTAGTCGGCGGGGACGGTCTTCTTCATCTCGGCGAGCTGGGCGGGCCGGAGCAGGTCGCCGTGGAGCAGTTCGGAGAAGAACCGGTTGAGGTCGGAGTTGGTGGAGATCATCTGACCGGCTGCCCAGCCGAAGGACGGGTCCGTCTCCGTGACGTCGCCCAGCGGCGCGTCCGGGGTGTCCCGGTAGTAGCCCTTGGGGTGCGGCTCGCGGATGGTCACGTCGCCGGGGGCGGGGAAGTAGGTGTGGCGCAGGCCGATGCGCTTGACGATGCGGCGGTCGATCTCCGCCGCGAGCGGGCGGCCGGTGACCCGCTGGACGATCAGGCCGGCCACGATGTAGTTCGTGTTGCTGTACTTGGACCGGTCGCCCGGGGCGAAGTCGGCCTTGAACTTCAGTGCGGTGTCGAGGAGGTCGCGCGGCTCGTAGTAGCGGGGCGGGACATCGCCCTTGAGGTAGTCCGGGAGCCCGCTGGTGTGCTGGAGGAGCTGACGGACGGTGATCTTTCGCCCGTCGATGCCGTCCCCGCGGAGGAGGCCCGGCAGGTAGGTCTCGACGGGCCCGTCGAGGTCGATCTTCCCCTCTCCGACCAGTTGCAGCACGACCGTCGCCGTGAACGTCTTGGTGTTGCTGCCCATCCGCACCTGGCCGTCGACCGGGACCTTCGCCTTGGTGGCCAGGTCACCCACCCCGGCGGTGTAGTTGCGGGCGCGGCCGTGCCCCTTCTCGACGCTCGCCAGCGCGCCGGGAATGCCGTCGTCCCGCACCAGCGCGTCGAGGCCCTGCTGGACGATGTCCGGCTTCGGCGCCGCGAACGCCGCGGTCGGGGCCAGTACCCCCGTCGCCAGGGCACCGACGGCCATGGCGGCCACCAGGACCTTCCGGTGCCGGGACGGATGGACGGTCTGCCGCGCCTGCTTGCGCATGTGTCAACTCCGGTTGTTCGTCGAGGGAAACGGCGGATCGCGCCGTTACCCCCACCCTCTCCGGAACAAACCACCTGCGACGATGCTGCTACCCACCCGGTCTTGGGTGGGGTTATCCCCCTATGTCCGTAGGAGTGCGGGTTCACGGCAGCACGGCCACCGCCTCCACTTCCACCAACTGGTCGTTGAGGCTTCCTTGTCAGCGGACCTGGCCGCTCTTCGGCCCGACGCCTCCGACCCTGGCCGGAGTTCCGTCCGGGGCGAACGCGTGGTGGAAGGTGAAGGCGTGCGGCGCGGAGCCGTGGTCGTGGAGGTGTTCCAGCCTCGAAACCCCGTCCTGCCAGCGGCCGGGGGCAGGCCTGCGGTGCCGTCGGTGCCGGCCTGGCTTCCGGGGCTGGAGTCCGGCCCTCCGCCGTGGCCGCCCGCACCGCCCGGTGCCGGTTCCGGCGGAAGGGGCGGGTGTGCTGGTGGGGAGTGTCGCGTTGAACGGGCTGGTGAAGGACCGGCGTAAAGGCCGGGGCGACTGAAGCTGTCGCCCCGGCGTTCGCGTGAGGCGGGGTCAGAAGGACCAGTGGATGGTCACGTAGCCGCGCACGCCTGCAGTACCGGGCGTCGCGGAGATTGGGGGAATCACCATCGTCCGGGCCCGCCAGCACTCGGCCGGCGCCCGCACCGATTCGCCACCTGCCCTGGCCTCGAAGGAGGCTGGGCCGGGAGAGCACCAGGACGAGACTCAGTCGCTCACCACGTCAAGAGAATCGCCCCGTTGCCGCCGGTGGTGCCCGGGTTTCCGGTGTCGCCGTTCTTTCCGAGGCCGCCGCTGCCGGGCTGGCCGCCGTCGCTGCCGCCGTCGCCGCCGTGCCCGCTGTCGCCGCCGTGCCCGCCTGCGCCGCCGGCGCCGCCCGCTCCGTAGGCATGCGTGCCCGAGGAGGTGGCGGCACCGCCAGCGCCGCCCTGGCCGCCGATGCCGCCCAGGACACCGGAGCCACCCGTGCCGGGACTGCCCGTGGTGCCGCCGATCGGCCCGTTGCCGTTGAGGCCCCGGCGCCCGTCCTTTCCGGCCGCACCGGTGCTGCCTTGGGAACCGACGACGGTGCGCTTGCTTGTCCCCATACAACCGGGCGAGTAGGTGCCCTGGTCGCCGCTGCCGCCGCTGCCAGCCGACCCGCCAGGCTCGCCGGACCCGGCCCCTTCGAGCACCGCCCCGGCGCCGTCGCCGCCAGTGCCACCCGTGCCGCCGTCCCCCGCGTACCCGGGAGCGCCCGCGTAGGCCCGCGCGGCTGTAGCCGGAAAGGGCACCCCAGGGACCCCGAAGATGATGGAGGTCCTCGGGGTGTTGACATTGTTCTGCACCGTCTGGCCGCCCCGCGCACCGTTGTCGCCGCCGCTGCCGTCCTCGTCGTTCCCGACGCCACCCGCACCCCCCGCGCCGCCCGCACCACCGGCGGCGGTCGCCAGCGGCGCGTCTACCCTGAGGATGAACCCGGGGACGCCGTTCTTGACGAGCTTGGCGACGTCCACCACACAGGTGGCGAAGCCGCCGGCCTGGCCACCCTGCCCACCGCCGGCACTCCCGCCACTGCCCCCGCCGCCGCCACCGGACCCGAGCGAACTGCTCTTCTCGCCTGCGCCACCGCCCGCCCCGCCGCCGCCGCCACCGCCACCGCCACCGGGCCCCCCGGGGCCCCATACCGAGACGGTCATCTTGGTCACCCCTGCGGGGAAGACGAAGTTCTGCCTGCCTGGCTTGTCGAGCAGCAGGGACCCCGTGGCCCGCACCGACGCCGTCGGCCGCACCGCGGCACCGGGTGCCACAGCGCCAGCCGGGGCCGGCGCGGCGAACGTCGTCCAGCCCAACGCCACAGCGCCCACGGCGGCCACCCCGCGCACCCCGCGCCGCCCCGGCTCCCGGACCGCCGACCCCTTCTCCATCCCGGACAAAGCCATCACCTTTTCCATTGAACGAACCAGCCGACGGAGGCCCACTGCGCACCGTCCGGATCTGCGGCCATCCTCACCATCCGCCGACGGCCCCGCCCGCCCTGGTGGGCTGTCCGAACGTCGCGGTGCGTCGATCCGGAGCACCGCGGCACACCGACGGTGGACGAGCCCGCAGCGTGTTCCCGTCCGCCCCAATCTCGACGACCGCAAGCGACAGGAGGCGTCCGCCTTCGTCTGGGCCTACGTCACCCGAGGCGAACCCCGGTTCGCTCCGCGCCCATCGAGGCGGCACAACCCCTTGACGTCCGCCGGGCCTGGCACCTCCGGCGCAGTAGCACATGGTCCCAGCTCTCACGACCCGACCCGCTCAACCACTCGCGATCGCGAGAAGCGCCTCCCAAGCAACCTCGGCAGCGGCGCCGGGCTGACCAGCGTCGAGTTCGGCGAACAGCCGCTTGCAGAGAACGTTGGTGACGTCATACAGGGCGCCCGAGGCACGAGCCGCATCGGCCACACCAGAGTCCGCAGCATGAGGCGCCTCGCCGGGAAGCCGAATGGCAACCGAGCCAGCGGAGCAACTCCGCCCATGAACGAAGTCACGCAGGGCGCAGAGTTGATCTCCGGTCGGCAGGGAAGGCTTGGGCAATGCGCTCGGTCACGAGCCGACTCTCTCGGTGCCGTCCCCGCCCGCCGCCCCCGATGCCGGTTCCAACTAACGTGTCACGGCTCAACTCGGGACCCGCACCCTGGTGATCTTGGTGACAGGTATCGCGCAAATGTGACGCCTGTCGTGCGTCGACACAGCTGGGGCACTCCGGTTCCAGTCACGACCGGCGGAACTCTCAACCGGTCTCGCCGGGCATCGCCGACGGTCACACTCCGGGCCTCAGCCTGGCCGGAGTTCCGTCCGGGGCGAACGCGTGGTGGAAGGTGAAGGCGTGCGGCGCGGAGCCGTGGTCGTGGAGGTGTTCCAGCCTCGAAACCCCGTCCTGCCAGACGGGTATCACGCCGTCGGAGACCCACCAGAACACGTAAGCCGGGCGTCCTGTCCTCTCGAACCAGTCGTGACGCCTGTTCAGCGCCTCGCGGTGCAGGCCGGTGTAGATGGCGTCGAAGGCGGAGTGCGGGTCGGTCCAGAGGGAGAGGGTCGCGGCCAGGGCGGTCGTTTCCGCCGTGCAGCCCTTGCCGTACCAGGCCGGTACGGCAAACTCTCCCCATGCGCCCCAGTCCAGGTCGAAATGCGGGCCCTGGCCGCCGCCTGCCGCTTCGGCATGGGCGAGGTACCCGGGGTGCCGGCTGATCTTCCGGTAGACGGCCTCGCCGGTGTCGTGGAGTTCGCGCGTGAGAGGTGCGGGATCGGCGAGAGGTGACTTCAGGACGCCGAACGTGTACAGCGCAAGATGAGGCATGCGTCTCTCCCTGGTTGGGGGTGCCTGGTGTGGGCCCGGCCGCGGGCGGCGCAGCCCGAGGGAACTCCCGTGCGACCGTGGGCGATCGCCGAGGACCAGGTGAAGATAGCCGCCTCCGCAGCCCCTGTCGAAGTTGCGTTTTCCCCGCCAAAATGGCCTCTTGCGCCGACCATTGCGGGCGCGGGCGACGTCGCGGTCCTCGGCGAAGAACGGGTCGGCCTCCTTCGCGTGCACCTGTACGGGCACGCCGCCGGGCCAGTCCGTGCCGAACTCGCCCGGGTTTCCGCTGTGCCCGTTCCTACGGCCCGCGCACCGCTAACGTCGAGCCCGTGATCGTATGGCTCAACGGCACCCACGGCGCGGGCAAGACGACGACCAGTGCACTCGTGCAGCAACTGATCCCCGACTCCCGGGTGTTCGACGCCGAGAAGGTCGGCGAGACACTCATGGACATCACGCCGGGCCTGCCCGGGACGGACAACTTCCAGCACTGGCCGCCGTGGCGGCCACTCGTAGTCGAGACCGCCCGCCACGTGCTCGCCTACACCGGCGGGACTCTGGTGATGCCGATGACCGTCCTGGTCGAGCAGTACTGGCGCGAGATCAGCACGGGCCTCGCCCAACACGCCATTCCGGTGCGGCACTTCGTCCTCCACGCCGACCAGGAGACCCTCCGCGGCCGCATCGCGGGGGACACTGTGGTCGGCCCCAACTCCCGGTTCCGCCTCAACCACCTTGAGCCCTACGCCGAAGCGGCCCGTACCTGGTTGCACGCCGAGGCCGAGGTCGTCGACACCACGCACCTCACGCCCGCCCAGGCCGCCCTGCAGATCGCAGAGGCCGTCAGGAGTTGAGGTCCGCCCGCCACCCGCAACAAAAAATGGCCTTCCGGTGTCGAGTAGCGCGAACAGCCTCCACCAGGGACCGGCTCAGCCCGCCCAACGCCCGACCGCGCAGGAAGTCGGCCGGCCCGACTTCCTGCGCAGCCCCGGCGCAGGATCAGACGCTGCCCGCCTTTTCCTCGACCAGGACGGCGCCGGATGCCGGTTCGGGCTTGCGCAGCGGGAGCTTGGACCAGCGGAACGGAGCCAGCAGCAGGCCGAGGTAGGAGTCCGGCAGCCGGACCTGGTCGGCCAGGCCGATGTCCTCGGGCGGCATCCGGTCAGCGGGCAGGTAGAAGGTCCCGAACAGCAGATCCCACACGACGACCTTGCCGCCGAAGTTCTTGTTGGCTTCGCGCAGGTCCCTTGAGTGGTGCCAGCGGTGCCCTTCCGGTCCGGGCACCAGGTAGTTCAGCGGTCCCAGCCGGACGTCCATGTTGGAGTGCATGGTGACGCCGTGGCAGTTGTAGAAGGTGAGAAGGATGATCAGGCCGGAGATGCTGTGCAGCGTCCACCCGGTCAGGGCCAGCGGGAAGACGATCGCCACGTCGTCGAGGAAGAAGTCAATGGGGTGGAACCGGGCGGAGTTGAGCCAGTAGAGCCGCTCCGAGCTGTGGTGCACCGCGTGGAAGCGCCAGAAGACCCGCGAACCGTGAATCCAGCGATGCATCCAGTAGTAGAAGAACTCTCCCACCAGGAGCGCCAGTGCGGCCTGGGCGACGGGAGGCCAACTCGTCGGCCACAACGTGCTGTCCAGCTCTTCGGACAGCAGGACGGATCCGGCGAACAGGACCGAGAGGAACAGCGGCTCGATCAGCCGGGCGACCACCAGCAGGGCCACCAGACTGGAGGTGGCGTCCGACACGACGTCCTTGCGCGAGCGGTTCCAGCCCTCGTAGAACGGCTGGACCCGCTCCAGGACGGCCACGTACACCGAGGCGAAGAGGGTGACCATCGGCACGATGGCCCACTGCGGGAACGAGGTGTCGACCAGGGTGATGGACGCCCCGAGTGTCAGCACCATGAGGATCGGATAGCTGAGATAGCGGATGGTGAAACGCAGGGTTCTGCGCGCGGCGCCAAGTTCTCTTGCGGTTGCTAAGTTCATTCCTGATCTCCCCCTGGACTTCTTCGGACTTCTTCTGCACCCCTCCGCGCGGGACGGGCAGGTATTTATTGGCTTCCGGCCATCTGCTGCCATATCCGAACCGGCCCAAGCGGCGCGAATCCGTTTTCCTCGGCGGCCGCCAGCTCCGCGTCCCGCTCATATCCGACCAGGTCGACTCCCGGCGCCTCTTCGTGAGCACAGGAGATGAGACCGGCCCATGTCCGGGCGGATTCCCCCGGGGGGCCGAAGACGTTCGTCACCCCCGCCACACCATGGCTCAGGTGAAGCACGGCTCCCGCCACCAGGCCGTCGCCCGAGAACCCCCCGAGGAAGATCACGTCGTCATCGAGCAGAAGGGTTTCTGGGAACGTGTTCACCGACGCGTCGCCGCCCGCCCATGCCCGCTCCCACGCACGCAACTCATCGGCACCGGTGATACGCCGCCACCGCTGGTCGGCGCCGCCCCGTGACGCCACCGGCACCGAGGCCGCGACCGCAGCCGGCCGATGGATCCACTCCGCCTCGATGAGAATTCGATAGTTCCCCGGGAGGAGGTCGGCGTTGGCGAAACTGTCCTTGACGAAAAGCGGCCCCAGCGGTGCCTCCCGCAGGACGTCGAGAACCTCAGAGCCGGACATCGACGGGCTCAGAATCACCAGATTCGGGTAGTACGTGAGGCTCTTCTTCAGATTCACCCACGCGACGTCGGAGAGTTCTCCGGAGAACCCGTGCGCCCGACACATCGCCTCGCACCAGGACGAGTTGTTCCGGGCCGCGGCGAGCAGCATCGGCGCCACCGGGGCGTCGGCAGCCGCAGCCCGGTCATTGCCGAACCCTCTCACCGCGAAGGCCCCAACCGGGAGAACCGATCGACACCAGCGGACCCACAGCCTCGCAACATCCACCAACTCCCTTTCATCAAGGCCGAATCCGCACCCGGCCGGCTTCCGCACCGCCGACCCTTCGAAAGGGATGGGTCCTGTCCGGGAAATCCCCGGACTGCACTCCGGCCGCCCGAGCAAACGCCCCGACCGGCACACCCGAACACGACGGGCTACTGGACCGCCACTGACGCCTCGGGCCGAACGCCTTCAACGACCTTCTCGCGCATCAGCGTTGCGCAGTGCTCCGCTATGATCACCCCTGCTCATGACCACGTCAAGATCCTTTCCGGGGTCACTCCTACGGCACCCGCACACGCCCGCCGGCGTCGACGCGTCCGTGGACCGGAAGCGCGGTCGGGCCGACAATTACCGCGCACACTCGCGGTTTCGTGCACCACAATGCCCGCATGGAAACGGACACCGTGGCGGAGCTGGTCACGCGGGCACTGTCGGCAATGCGCGCCATCATCGCCTCGGACGACCCGGACGACCACGACGGCTGGGACGAGTACGCACCGCTGCTGTGGCGCGCGTCCGCCGACGAGGCGGCGCTGCCGCTCGGCCTGGAGCTCATCGGCTCCGCCGATCCGATCGAGCGCGCGACAGGCTGCGACCTGCTGCGCGACACCAACTACCACCACGAGGCTGTCCGCACCGAAACGGCCACCGCACTCGTCGCCCTCGCCCAGCGGGAGACCGACGAGCACGTGCTGCGCGCCCTGGCACGCGCGATCGAGAAGACGCACGACCCGCGCGCCGTCCCCGTCCTCGTCATCCTCGCCGGGCACCCCGACGCCGAGGTCCGTGAGGGAGTGGCCCGCTCGTTCGCGGAGGTCCTCACCGGCCTGCCGGACGGGCCGGACATCCGCACCCTCATCGGGCTGACCCAGGACCAGAACCCGCACGTCCGCGACTGGGCGACGTTCACCCTCGGCGTCCAGTCCAGGGCGGACAGCCCCGCGATCCGGGCCGCGCTCTGGGAGCGGACGGCCGACGAGCACGACGAGACCTGCATGGAAGCAATCCACGGACTGGCCAGTCGGCACGACCCCCGCGTCGTCCCGCTCCTGGCCGAACTGATCGGCAACCCCGAGGGCGCACACGTCCTCACGTTCAGCGCGGAGCCGATCACGGGCGACCCCGAACTCCTGCCGCCCCTCCCGGAGTACGAGCCCGGCGACGACTGGACCACCGACGCCGTGAACGCCTGCAACCCGGTGCGGCGGGCCCGCCTGGACGCCTTCGCCTGGGAACTGGTCTGCACGCTCCACCGGCTCCGCCCCGACCTGGACGCCGCCGTCTCGATGGAACGCTGCGGCTGGGGCCGCTCCCTCGACATCCACGCCGCCCCGGAGTCAACGGGCTACGACATCGAGGCGCTGCTCACCCGCGCGGACGGCGACCCCATACGCGCTGCCGAACTGGTCTCAACCGACCTGCCGAGAACCCAGCCCGCCTGATCTAGCAGTTGGTGCCCCTGCCGCGCAGGAGGTCCGCGATGCGCGCGTCGACCTGCTCGCGGTCGTAGCCGCGCCGCACGATCTCGAACGCCGGCGGGGGCGGCGGTGAACCGGCTTCGGACAGGGCGCTGAGGTAGCGGTCGACTTGCTGGCGCTCGTAGCCACGCCGTACCAGGTCAAAGCCACGGAACTCTGGCGTTGTTGACACTTCGCGTGTCCTCCCACCTTCTGTGTCCACGTTGATCGCCATGGCACTGGCGATGGAAACGCCGGTGCGGCCACCGGTGCCCACCCACCGACAGGCGGCGCCCGAAGATATCAGCGCCGTACGCGGGCAGTCTCCGGACCGTCGGAACCCGTCAACCCCGCCCCGTCAGCCCCGCCCCCTCCGCTCGGGTCGCAGCGGCAGCACCCCGCGGACGCGCCAGCCGCGGGCGTGCGGGCCGGCGGACAGGTCCCCGCCGAGGGCGCCGATCCGCTCGGACAAGCTGGCCAGGCCGGTGCCCCCACCGCCGGGGCGGCGGGCCGGCAGACCGCCGAGGCCGCCCTGCCGCCCGCTGTCGGTGACGGTGACCCGCAGGACGGGGCCCGGGACGCGAACCACCTCCACCTCCAGCCGGCCCGCGCTCGGGGCGTGCCGACGGACGTTGGTCAGCGCCTCCAGGACGACGCGGTAGGCCGCGTCCTGGATCGCGCGCGGGGCGGTCCCCGCCAGGCCCGGCTCCAGTTCGAGGGAGCCGCCGGCCGTGCCGGACGCCAGGAAGCGGTCGACCATCTCCGGGAGGTCGGCGAGGCCGTGGACCTTGGTCGGCGGCGGTTCGGCGGACACGGGCGCCTCCGGGTCGCGCAGCGCCTGCAGGGTGTGGTCCATCGAGTCCAGCGCCCGCAGACCGGCCGCCTCCAGGCGGGACAGGAGCTCCCTGTTCTCCTCTTCGTCGTAGGCGCTGACCTGGGCGGCCTGGACCTCCAGCAGGATCCCGGTCAACTCGTGGGCGACGAAGTCGTGGAGATCCCTGCCCACGTCGAGCCGCTGCTCCCGGCGGGCCCGCTGGACGGCGCGGGCCCGCTGGTTGTCCTGGCCCCGCAGGTAGAGCCCGACGCCGACGGCGCAGGCCACCGGGAACATCGCCATGGCGACGGCGACCACCGACGGTTCGAGGACCGCCTGCGGCAGCAGGAGGATGAAGCGCAGCGGGAGCACCATCAGCGCGAGCGCCAACGCCGAGCCGACCAGGGCGGCTTGGCGGACCGGCGCCCGCCGGATCACCCTCCCGGCCAGCACCAGCATGGCCGCGAACTCGACCGGCAGCCACAACATCACCAACCCCCGCGGTCCGGGGTGGACGGCGTCCGTGACGAGCGAGAGCCCCGCGACCAGGCCGGCCGCCAGGACGGGGGCGACCGGGCCCAGCGGCCGACGCAGGATCGCGGTCGCCATCGCCGCGGCGGCGACGACGGCCCCGGTCCACGCACTCGGTGGGGCGATCGCCGCCGGAGCCGCGACCACTGCCGCCGCCGCCGCACACACCGCGCGGCGGCGACGCGTGTCAGGCATCAGTTCGGTCTGCACGGGCCGAGCCTACGCACGGCGAAGGAGCGGTGCGCCCCAGCACATGACGGATCGTCAGGCATCTGCCGTTCGGCAGACCGGCACTGGTCGACCGACTCCCCGAAGAACCGTACGGGGCCGCCGGCTTGACCTGCCCAGAGCCGTCCCTTGACCTTTGGAAGGCCGGCTACCGGCATTGAATTCGGTCCGCGGAGTGCACTCATCCGGGACGGCACATAAAAAGGCGTCAAGACCTCCCGGCTCGCCATATGGATTCCGTATGGAGTCGCGAGACGGAGGATTCCGGAACCTACGATCCATCTTTGCCGACCAGAAAGATGAATCCGATATGAAACCCCTCTCCCGCCTCAAACGCGCCCTGGCCTGCGGGATCGCCGCAGTCGCCATGGTCTCCGGCCTGACCGCACAGGCCCAGGCCGCGCCGGAGCCGCCCCTCCACGCGGACAAGACCTGTGGAACCCCGGCCTCGGTGGGCGGCGGCAACTGCATGACCGCGCTGATCAGCTCCGCCTTCGACATGGTCAGGGGCATGCGCAACGCCGCCAACCTCAACAAGCTGGACAACGCGGAGTTCACCCAGAGCACCGCGTCGAAGTTGAGCGCGAAGTTTCCCGGGTTCAACGTCATGGTGTTCAAGACCGTGGGCACCGACATGTACGACACCGAGTGGTTCAAGAACGAGTACAAGTCCGACATGAAGGGGGTGTTGATCGACACCACCTACAAGCTCAACCATTTCTTGGACAAGGAGAAGAAGGATCCCTCCGGCTACGACATATTCCGGATCTGGGTCTTCCAGGGGGACTCGACCATCCGTAACCGCGGCGACGGCGGCTACATGAACTGGGCGTTCATCGGCAATGACGGCGACACCGTCAAAAAAGAGCCGTGGACCTGCCGGGCGGGCACCGCGCGGCCCTACAAGTGCGACGGCGACGTGCGCACCATCCACTTCCCCGCGCGGTCCGGCTACGGCACCAGGACCGGCAGCCTGACCCCCGACTCCAGCCCCGGCTACCACGCCTGCCTGGACGTCAACGGCAACGGCAACGCGAACGGCACCCCCGTGCAGATGTGGGAGTGCAACGGCAGCGACGCCCAGAAGTGGACCTACAACGGGTACAAGCTCCAGGCCGCCAACGGCAAGTGCCTCGACCTGGAGGCCAACAAGGCCGCGAACGGGACCAAGCTCCAGGTCTGGGACTGCCTGGAGATCCCCGGTCAGCGCTGGAACATGTCGGCCAGCGGCGGTTTCCGGCACATGACGGACATGGACGACCGGTCCAAGGACGTCTGCATCGACGACTTCAACGGCCAGACCTCCAACGGCAGCACGGTGGCGGCCTGGGCCTGCGGCTCCGAGGACCGGCGTGACGCGCCCAACCAGAACTGGGCCTGGGGCGGCACCCCGCCGACCACCAACCCGCCCACGCCCGGCGGAGGCGGCGGCAACAACGGCGCCGACGTGTACCTGAAGCTCGACAACGGCCTGGGCGCCGTCCCGGTCAGCGGCTCCGCCGGCGCGTCGGTCGTCCCCGGGCTCCGGGGTGGCAACGAGTCCAAGTGGAAGCTCACCTCGGTCGGCGGCGGTCGCTACCGGATCACCAGCTCGTACGGGCTGGAACTCACCGAGAACAGCAACTACATGGCCGAACTCCAGCCGTGGAGCAACTCCTCCCAGCAGAAGTGGGAGCTCGTCGGAGTCGGCAACGGCAAGTACCAGATCCGGATCTCCGACGACGACTGCCTCGCCCACGACGCCGACTTCAAGCAGCTCGGCGTGTGGACGTGCAAGTCGGGCTGGCAGCAGGCGTGGGTGCTGGAGTCCACCTCCGGCGGCGTGATCACCCCGACCGACCCGACCACCCCGACGAAGCCGGACCCCAAGCCCAAGCCGGACCCGAAGCCGGACACCAAGCCGACCGTCCCGACCGAGCGGCCGCTGTTCCTGAAGCTCTCCAACGGCCTGGGCGCGTCGGCCCCCACCGAGACCTCGACCTGGGGTGCGCCGATCGTGGGCGGGATCCTGGGGTACAAGGGGTCCACCTGGACGATCAAGCCGCTGGGCGGGGACCGCTACCGGATCGTCAACGACCTCGGGTACAACCTCACCGAGAACCCCGACACCTACGTCGCCGAGCAGCAGGCGTGGGGCGGCACCTCCAACCAGAAGTGGCAGTTCGTCGGCCTCGGCAACGGCAAGTACCGGGTCCAGATCGACGACGACAACTGCCTCACCCACGACTCCGACTTCAAGCAGCTCGGGGTGTGGAGCTGCGAGGGCGGCTGGAAGCAGGAGTGGACCTTCCAGCTCCTCTGACCGGCCGCACCAGGCCGCAGTCACGACGAAGGACGAAGGACGAAGAACGAAGGGCGCCAGCCGTACGGTTGGCGCCCTTCGGCCGTTCTCAGCCGACGCCCCGCCCGGAGGCGGCGTGGTAGCGCAGGCCGTCCATCAGGAGGTCGAGGAGGCGTTCCATCCGGGCGTGGTGCTCGGGGGTCGTCGCGGCCATGGACAGGCCGCTGAGGCTGAACAGCACGTCCTCCGGTTCGACGTCGGCGCGCAGCACGCCCGACTCGGCCCCGGCCCGCAGGAGTCGGGTGATCGCGGCGGTCAGCATCGCGCGGCTGTGCGAGAAGGGGTCGCCGCCGGAGGCTATGAGCGCGCGCAGCGCGTCGGACATCCCGCGCTTGGTCGTCATGTAGCGGACGAAGCCGTCCATCCAGGCGCGCAGCGCGGCGTCGGGCCCCCTACTGGCCAGGAGCTCCGCGGCGGAGTCGCACAGCTTGGCGAGTTCGCTGCGGTAGGCCGCGTCGACGAGTTCCTCGCGGGTGGCGAAGTGCCGGTAGAGGGTGCCGATGCCCACGCCGGCCTCCTTGGCGATCGCCCCGAGTGTCGCGTCCGGTCCGTCCTGGGCGAAGGCCCGGGCGGCCACTTCGATCAGTCGGTCGCGGTTGCGGCGTGCGTCGGCGCGCAGCGGCCGGGGGTCGGCGGTGGTCACGGCTGGTCCTCCTCGGGTTGCAAGCGGAGGATCCTCCGCTTAACCTGGAGACATGCGGAGGGCCCTCCGGTTTCCACTCTACCGGCCGCCCCCTCCCGCGCACCCCAGCTCCGGTCACCCAACCAGACGGGAAATGATCATGAACGCCAGCGCCCCGCGCCTCACCACCCCCTTCGGCGCCGAGTCCATCGCCGCCGAGGTCATCTCCGGCGTCGACCTGACCGGCCGCCGCGCCGTCGTCACCGGCGGCGCCTCCGGCATCGGCGTCGAGACCGCACGCGCCCTCGCCTCGGCGGGCGCGCAGGTCACCCTCGCGGTCCGCAACCTCGACGCCGGCGCCCGCACCGCCGAGGACATCACCGCGACCACCGGCAACAAGGACCTCCGGGTCGCCCCGCTGGACCTGGCCGACCAGGCCTCCATCGCCGCGTTCGTCGCCGCCTGGGACGGGCCCCTGCACATCCTGGTCAACAACGCCGGCGTGATGGCCTCGCCCGAGGTCCGCACGCCGGAGGGCTGGGAGCTCCAGTTCGCCACCAACCACCTCGGGCACTTCGCGCTGGCCACCGGCCTGCACGCGGCCCTGGTCCGGGACGGCGGCGCCCGCGTCGTGGCCGTCAGCTCCAGCGCCCACCACCGCTCCCCCGTCGTCTTCGAGGACATCCACTTCCGCGAGCGCGCCTACGAGCCCTGGTCCGCCTACGGCCAGTCCAAGACCGCCAACGTCCTGTTCGCGGTCGAGGCCGCCAAGCGCTGGGCGGCGGACGGCATCACCGTCAACGCCCTGATGCCCGGCGGCATCCGCACCGCCCTCCAGCGCCACGTCTCCGAGGAGGAGCTCGACCGGCTGCGCGCCCAGGCCGCCAACGGCGCGGAACTGCTGTGGAAGACCACCGAGCAGGGCGCGGCGACGTCCGTCCTGCTCGCGGCCTCGCCGCTGCTGGCGGGCGTCAGCGGCCGCTACTTCGAGGACTGCAACGAAGCCGTCCGCGGCGAACTCAGTGCCCGCACCGGCGTCGCCGAGTACGCCCTCGACCCCGAGGCGGCCGCCCTGCTCTGGCAGGTCTCGCGCGACACCCTGGGCAGCCGCGACTGACAGCCCCCAGCAGAACGCCCCGCTCCCCCAACTCGCAGAGGGGGAGCGGAGCGCGGGGCGGGCCAGTTACCTGCGCGGCCCCACCAGGGCGTAGACCCCGGCGCCGGTCACCAGCAGGCCCACCGCCGTCCAGGTGGACGCCTCCGTGCCAGGGGGGTAGGACATCCAACCGAACGCCTTCCCCACGGTGTTGGGCGGCAGCGGCGGGGAGAAGACGGCGAACGCGAGCCAGGCGGTCGGCAGGGTCCAGGCGAGGTGCGCCCCGCACACCACCGCCCCGAACGCGGCCAGGCCGGCCAGGCCCGCGGTGTCCCGGACGACGACCTCGGTGGGGGCGAACCTCGGCCCCACCGCCTGGACCGCCAGCAGCGCCGCACCCGCGACCACGCCGATCAGCAGCGCGTGCGCCGCCCGGCGGGGCGCCCACCGGATCGCGGCCGTCCTGTCCAGTGCGGCGTCCTGCCCGCCGAGCCCGACGGAGCCGGCCGCCACGCCCGCGGCGAGCACGAAGTACACGATCGGGTTGATCGCGTCCGCGTCCATCGCCCCCGTGCCGCCGCCCCGGTTGAAGGCCCACACCACCAGCGCGGTGAGCGCGACCGCGGCGGCCGACGTGGACACCTGCCGTGAACGCGCGTACAGCATCAGCCACCTCATCGCGACGCTCCCCCGGCCAGCTTCGGAACCTGCTTGTACCCCTCGCAGGAGAGCGCGGCGGCGTGCAGCTCGACGATCCGCGAGCGCTGCTCGGCCGGCGGCAGCGCCATCAGCTTCTGCCACGCGAGGTCGGCCTCGGCCCAGGTTTCGAGCGCGTACCGGCTGGTGCCCTTCTCCTGCAGCGGTTGGAGCTGGGAGTCGTGGAGGGCCCAGCTCACGGCGATGCTCTGGGCGGGGATGTCGTGGCTCCCCCCGCCCTCCTTGTCGTTGTCCGGGTAGCAGCTCGGCGCCAGGCCCCTGGCGATCAGCGCGCGGGTCAGCTTCTCGCCCTTCGCGTCGGCGAGCATCCGATCGCCGAAGTCGACCAGCAGCACGTCTGCGGAGAGTTCGCGTGCCGCGGCGAGCTCGTGCAGCGTGGCGTCCTCCCGCACCGAGGTCGGCGCCTTGTCGCCCAAGGCGTCGCGCAGCACGGGCATCGCCTCCTTGCTGCGCTGCGCGAGCTCGGCCAGGCGTGAACGGCTCGCCTGCGTCACGCACACCGGCCCGTCGCACACCAACGCCGCGGCGGCCTTGTCGACGACGTAGGTGTCGCGCGCGGCGGCCGGGAGGACCAGCAGAGCCAGGCCCAGGCCGGCCAGGACGGGAGTCACCGCGAGCAACCGCGCCCGGCGGGTCACAGCCGCCAGCAGCGCGAAGCCGGTGGCGAGCAGGCCGAGCAGCCAGAGCGTCTGGCCGAGGTGGACGGAGCCGGACAGGGTCAGCAGCATCTGCCGCGGCTCCACGGTCGCCGGGGACAGCTGGGCGAACCGGTTCTCCACCCTGCCCGTCGGCACCGCCCCTTCGTTGTTCATGCGCAGGAACAGGCCCGTCCCCACGAAGACGATCACCACCAGGGCCGGCGGGGTGAGCACGGAGGGCAGCGCCCGCGCGACGCCCATCCCGAACACGGCGCCCGCGACCAGGGACAGTGCCGCCACCAGCGAGATCGGCAGCCAGCCGAGGGATGCGTAGGTGGTCGGACCGGCCGCCACCTGGACTCCGCCCACCAGAACCAGCAGACCGAAGCCCACCGCCAGCGCAAGCCCGATCGCACCGGCCGGCAGCGCCGCACGGCGCCAGGCCGGCAGTGGCGTGGTCGTCAGCAGCTCGGTCATCCGCGAGCGGGATTCGCGCAGCCCGTACACCGCCCCGATGCCGATCACGAACGGCCACCAGAAGGCCAGCAGGGACCGGGTCCACATGGCCATGGTGGTCCACTGGGCCGTCCACCCCGCGGTGCCGTGCCACCAGAGCGCGTCGAACGGGAAGAAGACCGCCAGGCTGCCGGCCAGCACGACGATGCCGGCCCACGGGGCGGCGGAGCGCCTCAGCTCCGTCCGCAGCACACGTCCGTTCACCAGGCGCTCCCCTGCTGGCCGGAGTTGCTGAGCAGCGCCGAGTAGCCGCGCTCCAGGGGGCTGTCGCCCGGGTGGTCGGTGCTGCCCGCCGCACCCAGTTCGTCCGGCGTGCCCTGGAAGACGAGGCGGCCGTCGGCGAACAGCACCACGTCGGAGCAGGCGGCCGCGACGTCCTCGACCAGGTGGGTGGAGACGACCACGCAGGTGTCGCGGCCCAGGTCCTGCAGCAGTTCGCGGAAGCGCAGCCGCTGCGCCGGGTCCAGGCCGGCCGTCGGCTCGTCCAGCAGCAGCACCGCGGGGGAGTTGACGATGGCCTGGGCGATGCCGGCCCGCCGCACCATGCCGCCGGACAGGGTCTTCATCCGGTGGTCGGCGCGGTCCGCCAGGCCCACCCGTTCCACGGCCCGCTGGACGGCCCCGGGGATGTCCGCCTTCGGCACCTCCTTCAGCCAGGCCATGTACTCGACGAACTCGCGCACCGTGAAGCGCTTGTAGTAGCCGAAGTCCTGCGGCAGGTAGCCGATCTGGCGGCGCAGGGCCCGGTGGTCGACCACCCGGCCTCCCAGGGAGGTGCCGAGCATCTCCAGTTCGCCCTCGGTGGGGCGCAGCACGGTGGCCAGCGTCCGGATCAGGGTGGTCTTGCCCGCTCCGTTGGGCCCGAGGAGCCCGTGGGCGCCGATGCCCAGGGAGAGGTCGAGCCCGTCGACGGCCATCTTGCTCCGTCCGACGCGCACCCTCAGGCCGCTGGCCCGGATCTCCCAGGCGTAGGTCTTCGGCGCGGTGTCGGCCGCGCTCGCCGTATACGTCATGCGATGGTCCCTTTCCAGGGTGGACATGGGTTTCACAGCGTTGAGTACGCGTCCCTGCGGGCGATCACGGCGCAGACGCCGAGCGCGAGGAGCAGCCCCCACACGGGCAACTGGTCGCGGTGCAGGGCGAGTTCGAGGACAGCGGGGATGCGGCCGGTGACGAACGTGGGCACCACGACGGCAGCGCCCCACGCGGTCACCAGCCCCACGGCGGCGCGGGTCACGCCGATCACGGTGCCCAGCGCCAGGGCGGTGGAGGTGAAGGCCAGGGAGGGCAGCAGCCACTGCGCGGCCGTCGTGTTCCCGGTCAGCCATCCCCCCAGCAGGAGCCCGGGCACGACCACCACGAGGACCGCGGTGGTGCGCCTGAGCAGCAGGGCCAGGCCGGCCCGGGCGGTCGAGGCGGTCAGTTCGTGCGCCGGGTCCAGGCCGCGCGACCACGATGCGGCGACACCGCACAGCGGCAGCACGGGCGCGATCAGCGCCACCATCGAGGAGCCGCCGAAGACCTTCGCCGGCGCGGCAACGTCCAGCAGCATCGCCATCAGGGTGACGACGGCGGTCATCGCCAGCCACGGGGTCATGGCCGGTGTCAGCCAGGCCGACACCCACGTCGGGCGGTGCCGCCTCCGGGGCGCCCCGACGGCCGCGTCCAACTGCGCGTCCAGACCGGCCCGGACGGTGTCGACGAGCGCGGCGACGCCGGGCGCCTCGGTGGCCACGGAGGCCGCCAGCAGGCTCCGGCACGGCGCGCACGTCTCCAGGTGGGCCTCCAGCGCCCACACCGTGTCCGCGGCCATCGCCGTGTCACCACGCGCGTAGTCGTCGATCAGCCGCCTCGACGCGTGTTCCGCGTTCATGCCAGCGCCTCCCGCATCGCGATCCGGGCCCGGCGGGCACGGGTCTTGACCGTGCCTTCGGGCAGTCTGAGCAGGACGGCGGTCTCCCGGACGGAGAGTCCGTCGAGCACCGTCGCCTGCAGTACGTCTCGAAGTTCCGGCGCCAGCCGCCGCAGGGCGTCACCCACGTCGCCGCCGACGGTCCCGGCGAGCGCCTCCTCCTCCGCCGCGGGCACCACGGCCCGCTCGGCGGCGGCGGCCGGCGGTTCGGCGTGGTGGGCACGGCGCCGGAAGGCGTCGACGAGGCGGCGCGCCGCGATCGTCCACAGCCACCCGACGGCCGTCCCGCCGACGGCGCTCCCGGCGAACGCGCCGGCCGCGCGCCACACCGCCAGATAGGTCTCCTGCATGACCTCGGCGACGATCTGCTCGTCCGCGCAGCGGCGGCGCAACCGCACCGCCAGCCACGGCGACGTGCGCCGGTACAGCTCGTCGAACGCCGCGCGGTCACTTCTGGCGATCAGCCGGACGAGGCGTTCCTCGTCCAGCTCGTCCAGTGCTCTCCTGCGTGATCTCACACCAGCCAGACGCCGGCGACCGCGCGCAGGTTCTGCGTTCGACGTGACCTGCGTCACATGAAAGCAGCGCAGGAAGTCGGCCTACCCGACTTCCTGCGCTGCGGCGACCTCGACGCCCGGATCAGGCACCTGCGGTGGCGAGCACCCCGCCGCCCTACCGGTCCTCGGCCGCCCGCGCCAGCAGCGCGATCTCGGCCGCCACCGCCGCCGGCTCGGCCGCGACGGTGATGTCGAACACCGGCAGCATGTCCCGAACCGGCCTGGCCGACACGAGGACCACCCGGTACCGGCCCGCTCGCACTCCCCGATCGCCACCGGCGCTCCAGCCTCCCGAAAACCGCTTGCCGGGCGGACGACGGCCCCCGTACCGTCACCCGGCGTGACCCCGACCCTGCGCACCGAGCGCCTGCTGCTCGACCCGTACGTCCTCGCGGACGAAGAGGACTTCGTGACGCTGTTCCAGGACCGGGAGGTGTCCCGGTGGATGGGCGACGGCCCGCAGTCCGAGGCCGAGGACCGGGCCCTGTTCGGCCGCATCTTCACCCAGGTGTACGCCTCGAACCGGTTCGACGTCTGGGCCGTCCGGCAGGGCGGCCGCCTCGTCGGGCACGCCGAGATCAAGCCCACCACCGTGGTCGAGGGCTTCGAGATCGTCTACGCGCTGGCCCCGGAGGCGTGGGGCCGCGGCCTGGGCACCGAACTGGCGGCCGCGATCGTCGACTACGGCTTCACCGCCCTGGGGCTGGCCGAGGTGCACGCGACGGTCGCCGACGCCAACCTCGCTTCGCTGGCATTGCTGGGCAGGATCGGCTTCCGGCACGTCCGCGACATCACGGAGGACGACGGCAGCACGACCCGCCTGCTCACTCGGGGCCGCGCCGATGCCGCCGGAGCCGCCTCGCCGTAGCCGCCCCGCCGGAGCAGAAAGACCGGAACGAACGCTCCCCCGATCGGGGGAGGCCCCCCATGAGCTGCGCCGCAATACTGGTGATCATGATCAGGGGAATCCGGCCGCTGCTGCGCGGCTCCACGTACTCGGGTGTGCTGTTCGCCTTCTTCGGCGCGCTGGCGAGCCTGCCGCTACTGCCGTTCGCGATGCTGCCGATGATGGCCTGGCCGTCCGGCCCCTACCTCACGCGGGCGGTGCTCACCCTGCTGTTCTGGGCGGCGCTGCTCGCCGTGGTCGGGCTGGCCCGCACCACCCGGCGGGTGCTGATCGGCGGCGTCCGTCGGCTGCTGAGGGTGTCGCTGCCGGATCCGGTGTCCGGCGCCCGGGCGGCGGACGCCCCCGGCTCCGACCGTTGGCGCACCCCGCTGTGGCTGCTGCTGCACGTGGCGCTGGGCTGGGTGGGGGGCCTGGCGAGCCTCGTGCTGCTCGGCGCAGCCGTGGCCCTGCCGGGCGGCTGGGTCTCCGGTGATGCCCGGCTGAGCTGGCCCGGCCGGTCGGTGCAGCTGACGGGCGCCTGGAGCTGGGTGGTGGCGGCGGTCTGCCTGCTGCTGGCGCCGGTGGTGTGCGCGGCGGTGGCGGGCGCGCTGCGCGGGCTGGCCCCGAAGCTGCTGGGTCCGTCGGCGGCCGAGCGGCTGGCGCTGGCGGCGGAGCGGGAGCGCCGGCTGGCCGAACGCAACCGGCTGGCCCACGAGTTGCACGACTCGATCGGGCACACCCTGACGGCGGCCACGATCCAGGCGGCGGTGGCGGGCGAGGTGCTCTCCGCCGACCCGGTGGCGGCGCGGGCCGCCATGCGCAGCATCGAGGAGTCGACCCGGGCCGCCCTGGAGGACCTGGACTACGTGCTGGGCGCGCTGCGCGAGGAGGAGTCGGGGGCGGCCCCGGCCCGGACCTTGGCCGACCTGCCCGAGCTGCTGGACCGGCTGCGGCACGCCGGCGCGGTGGTGGAGCCGGAGCTGTCCGGCGAGCTGGCGCAGGTGCAGGGGACGCTCTCCCGGGCGGCGTACCGGATCCTCCAGGAGGGGCTGACGAACGCGCTGCGGCACGGAGCGGGCGGCCCGATCGAGGTCCGGGTGGCGGCCGGGCCGGACACCCTGGAGCTCAGCGTGGCCAACCGGACCGGGGCGGGCCCGCGCCAGGGCGCCTTCCCGACCTCCGGCCACGGCCTGCCGGGTCTGGCCGAGCGGGTCCGGCTGCTGCACGGCGAGATCGAGGCCGGGCCGGACGGGCCCCAGGCCTGGCGGCTGGCCGTCCGGCTGCCCGTACGGTTGTCGGCATGACCGGCCCAGATCCCACCGACGCCGCGCCCGACGCCCCGGGCGACGCCACCGGCACCCCCGTCACCCTCCTGATCGCGGACGACGACGAGGTGACCCGCAGCGGCCTGCGCACCCTGCTCGCGGCGCAGCCGGGGATCACGGTGGTCGGGGAGGCGGCCGACGGCGTCGACGCGGTCGAGCAGGCGCAGCGGCTGCGGCCGGACGTGGTCCTGATGGACGTACGGATGCCGCGCCGCAACGGGATCGAGGCCACCCGGCAGTTGCTGGCCGAGTCGGCCGCGCCGCCGAAGGTCGTGGTGATCACCACCTTCGAGAACGACGGCTACGTCACCGCCGCGCTCAGCGCGGGGGCGAGCGGGTTCGTGCTGAAGCGGCTTCCGGTGCGGCAGATCGCGGAGGCGGTGCGGGTGGCGGCGGCCGGGGAGGCGATCCTCTTCCCGGCGGCGCTGCGCCGGATGGTCTCCGCCCGCCCGCTGGACTCCGCCGAGGCGTTGCCCCGGGCGGCGTTGACGGTGCGGGAGGAGGAGGTGCTGCGGTCGATGGCCACGGGCCAGTCCAACCCGGAGATCGCGGAGTCGCTCAGGGTGAGTCTGGAGACGGTGAAGACGCACGTCGGGAACGTGCTGACCAAGCTCGGCGCGCAGAACCGGACCCACGCCGTGGTGATCGCGTACGAGTCCGGCCTGGTGGTGCCGGGGCTCGCCGGCTGACCCGGCCCGCCCCGACACCCGCCCTCGGTCAGGAATCCAGCTCGCCGAGGAAGTCCAGCGCGATGGCCCAGGCCCGCTCCGCCGCCTCGGCGTCGTAGTCGGCCAGCTCGGTGTCGGTGAACAGGTGCCCGGCGCCCCGGTAGCGGTGCACCTCGACGTCGGCCCCGGCCCGCCGCATCCCCAGGTACCAGGCGTTCAGCCAGTCCTCGGTCTCGAACGGGTCCGGCTCGGCGACGTGCAGCTGCACCGGGATCTCGGTGGACGCGTCCTCGCGCAGGTCGGAGGTGCCGTGCAGGAGCAGCAGGCCGCGGGCCTTGTCGTCGGCGAGGGCGAGGTTCTGCGCGAGCGAGCCGCCGAGCGAGAAGCCCGCGTAGACCAGGCCGCCGTCGGACAGCGGAGCGGCGGCGGTGACGGCCCGGCGCAGCAGTTCCTCGCTGCCGCCGACCTCCTCCTGGTACGCCAGTCCGGCCTCGATGTCGTCGAAGGTCCGCCCGTCGTACAGGTCCGGGGTGTGCACGGTGTGCCCGGCGGCGCGCAGCCGGTCGGCGGCGGCGTTGACGGCGGAGCGCAGCCCGAGGGCGGAGTGGAAGAGGACGATCTGGGCCACGGTCGGGGTCCTTCGGCAGCTGAGGGCGGGTACTCCCCCATGATCCCGCATGATCCGGCGACCCGACTTCCCCGGCCCGCCCGCCCCGGCCTCCCCCGCTCGCCCTCCCCGGGCAACCACACCCGCCCGCTCCACGACGGATCGTCAGGTCACCTGATTTACCTACGCTTTACTAGCGGGTAACCTTCCGGACGTGAACGATCTTGTCCATGACATGACCCCTGCCCACCCGCGCCGCCGCCAGGTCCTGAAGGCCGGCGCGCTGGCCGCCGGCGCGACCGCCGCCCTCCCGATCGCCCTCCCCACCCCCGCCGAAGCCGCCGAGCCGGCCCAGGCCACCCAGACCGCCCAGGCCGCCGGAGCCGCCGGAGCCGCGCAGGCCCCCGAAGCCGCCCCCCGCTTCCTGCACGGCATAGCCTCCGGCGACCCCCTCCCCGACGGCGTCCTGCTCTGGACCAGGGTGACGCCCCGCCCCGAGGCCCTCCCCGGCTCGGGCCTCGGCCCCGACACCGAGGTCCGCTGGGAGCTGGCCGCCGACCAGGCCTTCACCCGCGTCGTCGCGAGCGGCACGGTGACCGCCACCGCCGCCGCCGACCACACCGTCAAGGCCGACGTCCGCGGCCTGACCCCGGACACCCCCTACTGGTACCGCTTCACCGCCACCACTGCCACCACCGGTACCGGTACCGGCAGCGCCGTCTCCCCCACCGGCCGCACCCGCACCACCCCCGCCACCGACGCCGCCCTCTCCCGGCTGCGGTTCGGCGTCGCCTCCTGCGCCAACTGGGAGGGCGGCTACTTCTCCGCCTACCGCCACCTCGCCGCCCGCGGCGACCTGGACGCCTTCCTCTTCCTCGGCGACTACATCTACGAGTACAAGACCGGCGAGTTCTGCGCCCGCGGCACGGTCGTGCGCCCGCACGCCCCCACCCACGAGATCCTCACCCTCGCCGACTACCGCACCAGGCACGGCCAGTACAAGACCGACGACGACCTCCAGGCCCTGCACGCCAAGCTCCCGACCATCGCGATCTGGGACGACCACGAGTTCGCCAACGACGCCTGGTCCGGCGGCGCCGAGAACCACACCCCGGGCACCGAGGGCGCCTGGTCCGACCGGATGGCCGCCGCCAAGCAGGCCTACTTCGAGTGGATGCCGGTCCGGCCCTCGATCGCCGGCACCACCTACCGCCGCCTGCGCTACGGCAAGCTCGCCGACCTGCACCTGATGGACCAGCGCTCGTTCCGCTCCCAGCAGGCGAAGACGGGCAGCGGCGCCGTCGACTCGGCCGACCGCACCCTCACCGGCCGCGCCCAACTGGACTGGCTCAAGGCCGGGTTGTCCGCCTCCGACACCACCTGGCGGCTGATCGGCAACGAGGTGATGATCTCCCCGGTCGCCTTCCTCTCGCTGCCCGACTACCTGCTGCGCCCGCTGGCCAAGCTGCTCGGCCTGCCCGGCGAGGGCGTGGCGGTCAACCCCGACCAGTGGGACGGCTACACCCACGACCGCCGCGAGCTGCTCGGCCACCTCAAGGCGAACGGGATCACCAACACCGTCTTCCTGACCGGCGACATCCACTCCGCCTGGGCCGCCGACGTCCCGAACGAGGCCGCCACCTACCCGCTGTCCGGCAGTGTCGCCACCGAGTTCGTGGTCACCTCGGTGACCTCCGACAACGTCGACGACCTGCTGAAGGTCGCCCCGCAGACCGTCTCGCTGGCGGCCGGCACCGCGATCAAGGCGGCCAACCCGCACGTCAAGTGGGTCGACCTGGACTCGCACGGCTACGGGGTCCTGGACATCACCCCCGAGCAGACCCAGATGGACTACTACGTCCTCTCCGACCGCACCCGCAAGGACGCGACCAGCAGCTGGACCCGCTCCTACCGCACCCGCACCGGCACCCAGCGGATCGAGCGCGCGAACGCCCCGATCGCCTGACCCCAGCCCTGACCCCCGCCCTGCGCCCCACCCCGGTCACCCACCCCGGTCACCCACCCCGGGCCCGCCGCACCCCCGCGGCCACCACGCCGCGCCCGCGCCGGCGCCCCCCCCCCGGCCCCCCCCCCCCCCGGGGGGGCCCCCGCAGCACAACGGCCCTACGACACCACGTCCTTGCGCGCGAACCCCCGGAACGCCAGCGCGAGCAGCACCGCCGCGTACGACAGCGACAGCGAGACGCCCTGCACCATGCCGCCCCACTCCAACTGCGGCTGCAGGGCGTCCGCCCAGGCGTACTGCCAGTGCGCGGGCAGCCACTCCCGCAGGCCCCCCAGCGCCGTGACGGCGTCCAGCACCCCGGTGATGATCGACGCGAACACCGCCCCGCCGACGGCGCCCAGCGGCGCGTCCGTCGCCGTGGAGAGCCAGAACGCCAGCGCGGCGATCACGATCTCGGCGAGGAACACGTACGCCGCCGCGACGGCCAGCCGGGGCAGCGCCTCCCCGGCCGAAAGGCTGGCCCCGGTGGGCAGTTTGAGGTCCCCCCAGCCGTACGCGGCGGTGCCGACGACCAGCCCGATCAGCGGCAGCATCGCCACCGCCACCGCCGAGAACGCCAGCCCGACCGCGAACTTGCGGGCCAGCAGCCGGGCCCGGGGCACCGGCGCGGCCAGCAGGTAGCGCAGCGAGGACCAGCTCGCCTCGGAGGCGACCGTGTCGCCGCAGAACAGCGCCACCGGGATGACCAGCAGGAAGCCGGTGCCCACGAACAGCATGGTGGCGGCGAAGTTGGGCCCGGACGCGGTGGCCAGGTCGATGAAGGTGGTCCGGTCGGGGCGGCTCGGGGTGCCGCCGATCTGGAACGCGGCCAGCATCACGAACGGCAGGGCGGCCAGCACCGCGCCGATCACCAGGGTGCGGCGGCGCCGCAGTTGGCGCATCGCCTCCACCCGCAGCGGCAGCGTCCGGCCCGCCCGGTACCCCTCGGCGTGGTCCGCCGAAACGACGCCGCTCACGCCACCGCTCACGCCATCACCCACCTCGCCGCTCACCTCACTGCTCACGCCACCGTTCGCACCCCTGCTCACGCCGCACCTCCGATCAACGACAGGAACGCGTCCTCCAGCCGCCGCTGCGGCCCGGCGCTCTCCACCGGCACACCGAGGCGCACCAGTTCGGCCAGCAGTTCGTGCGCCGCCAGCCCGTCCAGGCGCACCAGCAGCCCGCCCTCGACGGCCTCCGCCGAGCCGACCCCGGCCAGCGCGCCGACCTTCTCGACGACCGACCCGGGCTCGTACCCGGCGGGCACGCCGAGGAACAGCAGCTCGCCCGCGCCGACGATCTCGCCGACGGCGCCGGTGGTGATCAGCCGCCCGCGGTCCATCACCACCAGGTCCGTGCAGCTCTGCTCGACCTCGGCGAGCAGGTGGCTGGAGACGATGACGGTACGGCCGGCGGCGGCGTACCGGATCATCACCTCGCGCATCTCGCGGATCTGCGGCGGGTCGAGCCCGTTGGTCGGCTCGTCGAGGATCAGCAGGTCCGGCATCCCGAGCATGGCCTGGGCGATGGCGAGCCGCTGCCGCATGCCCTGCGAGTAGGTCCGCACGGCGCGGTCGAGCGCCTCGCCGAGACCGGCGATGGCCAGCGCCTCGTCGAAGCGGGCGTCCTCCTCCGGCCGGCCGGTGGCCTGCCAGTACAGCCGCAGGTTGGCCCGGCCGGTGAGGTGCGGCAGGAAGCCCGCGCCCTCGACGAAGGCGCCGACCCGGGAGAGCACCGGCGCACCGGGGCGCACCAGGTGGCCGAAGATCCGGATCTCGCCCGCGTCGGGCCGGATCAGGCCCATCAGCATCCGCAGCGTGGTGGTCTTGCCGGCGCCGTTGGGCCCGAGCAGGCCGAGCACCTGCCCCTGCTCCACCCGGAAGCCCAACTCCCGTACGGCGTAACGGTCCTGGGCGCCCTTGTAGCGCTTGCTCAGGCCGGTGATCTGCAACGGCACCCCGGCCAGCGCCGGGTCGTACGCCGGCCCGTCGCCCGCCCCCCGCCGACGGCGGCGCAGCAGCCGGGGCGACAGCACCAGGCCCAGCGCCACCACGACGGCCGCCAGCGGCAGCAGCCAGGTGCGCGCGGGCAGCGGCGTGGCCTCGGTGACGAGTTCGTCGTCGGTCGGCACGGTGAGCGCCCCGGCCGGCGCGACCCGGTAGGTGGCGGGCTCGACGGGCGAGGCGTACGCGAGGTCGGTGGCGGCCAGCACGAGCCGCAGCCGGTGCCCGGTGGCGAAGGTGTGGTCGACGGCGGGCAGCGCGACCGTGACGGTGCGGCCCGCGTCGGCGCCGGTGACCCGCAGCGGGGCGGCGAGCTGCTGCGGGAGCACGGCCTTGCCGTCCGGGCCCACGTCGTACAGCTTGGCGAAGAGCACCGCGTCCGGCCGGTCGGCGTGCACCTGGACGGGCACGGTGGGCTGCCCGGTCAGGTGCAGCGGCTGGCCCAGCGGCGCGGAGTCGAAGGCGGCGTGCTGGCCGGGGAAGTCGAGCGACAGCCCGGCGCCGAGCGAGGCGGCCTGGCTGAGCGCCCCGATCCCGGGCAGCGTCGAGATCCCGGGCGGGGCGCCGCCGGGCGGGTTGGCGATGGTCTGCTCACCGCCGGCCAGTTCGACGCCGTGGGAGCCGGTTCCGCCCAGGCCCGGGTAGCGGTCGGCGGAGGCGCCGCGCAGCACGGCTTGGAAGCCGGTGGAGTCGACGCCCCCGGTGCGGGTGACCCGGAACGCGGGGCCGATGTCGTCGCCCTGCCCCTTCAGGTAGTGGTCGAACCAGGCGGTCACCCGGTCGTCGACCCGGGCGCTGGTGTCGGTGCCGCCGTCGTGCCCGCCGGCGAACCAGTCCACCGAGACGGGCGCCCCGTTGGCCGCGACGGCCCGGGCGATCCGGTCACCCTGGTCGAGCGGGAACAGCGAGTCCTGCTGGCCCTGCACGACCAGGGTGGGCGCCTTGAGCTGCGCGGCCACCGAGGACGGGCTGGAGCGGTCCAGCAGTGCGACGGCCTCCGGGTCGGCGTGCCCGGCGGTGGCGACCCTGTCGTACATCTGGCAGAGCGACTCCAGGAACCGCCCGCAGCCGACCGGCCCGCCCGCGGCGTCACCGCCCTGCCCGGAACCGCCCTGCCCGGAACCGCCCTGCCCGGGAGCGCCCTGCCCCGGCCCGGCCCCGCCGCCGCGCGGCGCGCCGCCGGAGGGGCCGAGGTCGCCGGCCGCGCCGGTGGTGAAGAAGATCCCGGCCCAGAGCTTCTTGAACACGCCGTCGACGGCGCCCGAGCCCTGCACGCCCTGCGGGAACAGCGCGTCGGCCAGGTTCCACCAGGTGATCTGGGTGGCCACCGCGTCGATCCGGTGGTCGTACGCGGAGGCCAGCAGCGAGACGGCGCCGCCGTACGAGGCACCGGTGATGCCGACCCGGGGGTCGCCGGGCCCGTCGAGCTGCACCTCGGGCCGCTGGGCCAGCCAGTCCACCAGGTGCTTGACGTCCTCGACCTCGCGGTCGGGCGCGTTGAGGCCGATCTTCCCGCCCGAGTGCCCGAAGCCGCGCGCCGACCAGGTCAGCACCGCGTACCCCTGTCGGGCCAGCTGCTGGGCGCGTTCGCGCTCGCCGTCCTTGGAGCCGCCGAAGCCGTGCGCGAGCAGGACCGCCGGGCGCGGGGTGCTGCCGGTGGTGAAGAAGGAGGTGTCCACCTGGACCTGCTGGTCACTGCCGGGGGTCTCCGGCATGGCGAGGAAACGGTCCTCCTGATGGACCGCCGGCTCACCGCCGGACGCCACCGTCGCCGTACCCGCCCCGGCCACCACCACCAGGGCCACCGCACCGGCCACCACCCTGCGCCGCACCGTCGTACCCCGGCTGCGCCACCGGCGCCACGCCCCACCGAACTCCATGGGGGCTGATCGTATCCGCCCCCCGGGTAGGCGTCCGATAAGGCCACCGCCGAAGCCGCCGCTTGCGCCCTGTTCACCCCGTTGCGTCCGGGTACCGCACGGGAAAACGGAGATCCCCGCACCCCGTCAGGGGCACGGGGATCCGCACGACCGGGCCCGAAGCCCTACAGCACCCGCGTCATCGTCCGATGCGGTATCCCCGCGGACTCGTACACCGGGCCCTCGGCCGTGTACCCCAGCCGCTCGTAGAACCCCAGCGCCCCCACCTGCGCGTGCAGTTCCACCTCGACGGCCCCGCGGTCGAGCCCGGCCGCCTCGATCGCCCGCACCAGCTGGGCCCCGAGCCCGGTCCCCCGGGCCGCCGACACCACCGCGAGGCGTCCGAGCAGCACCCGGCCCTCGACACCCCCGGTGAGCTTCAGCGCCTGCTCCCCGAAGATCAGCCGTGCGGTCCCGAGCGCGGTCCCGTCCGCCGCCACGGCCAGCAGGTGCACCGAGGTCGCGTCGTACTCGTCGTACTCCAGTTCCTCCGGCACGTGCTGCTCGACGATGAACACCTCGCGCCGCACGTCCCGCACCAGCGTCAGGTCCGCGGCGCCCGCCGCGGTCCGGATGGCCGCCGTCATCTCAGCTCTCCGACGAGATGATGTCGAGCGCCTTGCGCAGGTCGGGCGAGTACTCGCTGGAGAACTCGACCCACTGCCCGTCCGCCGGGTGCTCGAAGCCGAGCGACACGGCGTGCAGCCACTGCCGGGTCAGCCCGAGCCGCTTGGCCAGCGTCGGGTCGGCGCCGTAGGTCAGGTCGCCCACGCAGGGGTGGCGCAGCGCGGACATGTGGACCCGGATCTGGTGGGTGCGCCCGGTCTCCAGCTTGATGTCGAGCAGCGAGGCCGAGCGGTAGGCCTCGACCAGGTCGTAGTGGGTGACGGACGGCTTGCCGTCCTTGGTCACGGCCCACTTCCAGTCCGAGCTGGGGTGCCGTCCGATCGGCGCGTCCACGGTGCCGCTCAGCGGGTCCGGGTGCCCCTGCACGAGGGCGTGGTAGCGCTTCTCGGTGATCCGGTCGTGGAACTGCCGCTTGAGGTCGGTGTACGCGCGCTCGGACTTGGCGACGACCATCAGCCCGGAGGTGCCGACGTCGAGCCGGTGCACGACGCCCTGGCGCTCGGCGGCGCCGGAGGTGGAGATCCGGTAGCCGGCCGCGGCGAGCCCGCCGATGACGGTGGTGCCGGTCCAGCCGGGGCTGGGGTGCGCGGCGACGCCGACCGGCTTGTCGACGAGCACGATGTCCTCGTCGTCGTGGACGATCCGCATGCCCTCGACCGGCTCGGCGATGATCCGCACGGGGGCGGCGGGGGCGGGGATCTCGACCTCCAGCCAGGAACCGGCGGTCACCCGGTCCGACTTTCCGGCCACGGCGCCGTCGAGCGTCACCTTGCCGTCGGCGGCCAACTCGGCGGCCTTCGTCCGGGAGAAACCGAACATCCGGGCGAGGGCGGCGTCGAGGCGCTCGCCCTCCAGGCCGTCGGGTACGGGGAGGCTGCGGATCTGCGCTGCGGTACTCACCCGTACGAGTATGCCGGAACCGCGGCCCTCCGCCGCCCGCCCGACCGCCCGGGGCCCCTGCTACTCGGTCTTGCCGCCCTGCTGGTGGACGGTGCCGTCCGGGTTGCTGCCCCGGAAGGAGAGCAGCACGACGAGGATTCCGCCGCAGACGATCGCCGAGTCGGCGAGGTTGAAGACCGCGAAGTGCTGGACGGAGATGAAGTCGACGACGTGCCCGCGGAAGACGCCCGGCGAGCGGAACAGCCGGTCGGTGAGGTTGCCCAGGGCCCCGCCGAGCAGCAGCCCGAGCGCGATCGCCCAGGGCAGGCTGTACAGCCGGCGGGCGATCCGCCAGATCACCACGATGACGGCCGAGGCGATCATCGTGAAGACGACGGTCAGCGCCTGCCCCATGCCGAAGGCGGCGCCGGAGTTGCGGATGACCTGGAAGGTGACGACGTCCCCGATCACCTTGATCGCCGCGTGGTTCTCCAGCCGGGCCACGACCAGCAGCTTGCTGCCGAAGTCGATCAGGAAGGCGAGCAGCGAGACGACCATCAGCACGCCGATCCGCCGACGGCCCTTCGGCGCCTCCGCCGCGGCCGGGGCGGTCGCCTCGGCGGGCTCGGCAGGCTCCGCGGGCTCGGTGGGCTCGGCCACGGCCACCTCCACGGCTTCGGCGGGGGTCGGGACGGCGTCGTCCCGCGTCTGGGGGGAACCTTGCGTACTGATGATCCGCTCCGCTGCCGGTGGAGCTCCCCCGGTTGGAGGTGGGGGAGGGTGGGCCCATGGTCGCCGTACCGGACACCTCCGAACCGGACGTGTCCCAGGATTCAGGCGACGTTACGGGGTCGAGCGTACGGCAAGCCCGACCCCCTGCGCCGCCCCGGTCGGCCGCGTCAGCGGCGTTCCTGCTTGGCCTTGCACTGCACGCAGAGCGTGGCCCGGGGGAAGGCCTGCATCCGGGCCTTTCCGATGGCCTGCCCGCAGGACTCGCAGGTGCCGAAGCCGACGCCCTCCAGCCTGGTCAGGGCCCGCTCGGTCTGGGCGAGGCTGTCCCGGGCGTTGTTGGCGAGCGCGAGTTCGCTCTCCCGCGAGATGTTCTTCGTACCGGCGTCCACCTGGTCGTCACCGGCTCCGTCGTTGGAGTCACGCATCAGGCCGGAGATGGCCGCCTCGGCGGCGTCGATCTCGTTCTGCAGCCGCTCCAGCTCGCTGATGAGCTCGGTGTGCAGCTCGTGGACCTCGTCGGTGGTCCACGGGTCCTCGCCGGGCCGGACCGGCAACGTGGCCGGGTCCACCGACTCGGCGCCGCGCGGCACGGTGACGGTGTCGGTGCTGCTCTTCTGCCGTGCGGTAGTGGTCACGGTCCCCTCCCCTGGATCGGCCGCCACGGCCTTGCGTGCCCGCTTGGTGGCGGTACCCGCGCCGGTTGCCTTCTCAGCCATGGCTTCGACCCCATCTACGAACGAATCGAGCCGCCGGTTCCCGGCGGCCTCCAGTGCCGGAACGATAATCCCGATCAAAACCGGTCACAACATGACATTCCGACGCCCCATGATGATCCCACCCAGGCAGTCGCCCCAGCCGCCACGCCCCGCGCGCTGACCAGACTTGTGCCCAGATCACCCCCGCCTAACCACCACCGCCGCCGGCCCCGGAGCGCCCCGGCCGTCCACCGCGGGGAAAAACGATTTGGACAAACCGACTCACCCGGCCGATACACTGGCCCTGCAAGGCGCAGATGGGACGAGTACCGACGTACGCAGCCACCAGCGACCCGGGGACGGTGCGAGCCCGGGGGTGTGCACGGCGGGAAGATCACCCCGGAGCCGCCGGAAGAACGGCCGCCCGCCACCGCGCGGGCCGGCCCACTAGACCCGGCAGCAAGCCCAAACAAGAGGGCCGCAGCAGCACCGCGGCCAAGGAGGGTGGTACCGCGGGGCGGCTCGCCGTCTCGTCCCTCCGTCGGATCCCGTTCACATCCGCCGGAGGTATGACGCCCGCGATGAGCACCTACAACTCCGTCCCCGCACAGGTGGACCTGCCCGCCCTCGAACACCAGATCCTGTCGTTCTGGCAGGACAACAAGATCTTCCAGCGCAGCCTGGAGCAGTCCGAGGGCCGCCCCGAGTGGGTCTTCTACGAGGGCCCGCCGACCGCCAACGGCATGCCCGGCGCCCACCACATCGAGGCCCGCGTCTTCAAGGACGTCTTCCCGCGCTTCCGGACGATGAAGGGCTACCACGTCGCCCGCAAGGCCGGCTGGGACTGCCACGGCCTCCCGGTCGAGCTCGCCGTCGAGAAGGAGCTGGGCTTCTCCGGCAAGCAGGACATCGAGGCGTACGGCATCGCCGAGTTCAACGCCAAGTGCCGCGAGTCGGTGACCCGCCACACCGACGCCTTCACCGAGCTGACCACCCGCATGGGGTACTGGGTCGACCTCGACGAGGCCTACCGGACGATGGACCCGTCGTACGTCCAGTCCGTCTGGTGGTCGCTCAAGCAGATCTTCGACAAGGGCCTGCTGGTCCAGGACCACCGGGTCGCCCCCTGGTGCCCGCGCTGCGGCACCGGCCTGTCCGACCACGAGCTGGCCCAGGGCTACGAGACCGTCGTCGACCCCTCGGTCTTCGTCCGCTTCCCGCTGACCAGCGGCCCGCTGGCCGGCCGGGCCGCGCTGCTGGTCTGGACCACCACCCCGTGGACCCTGGTCTCCAACACCGCCGCCGCCGTCCACCCGGAGGTCACCTACGTGGTGGCCACCGACGGCGAGGAGAAGCTGGTCGTCGCCGAGCCGCTGCTCGCCAAGGCCCTCGGCGAGGGCTGGGAGGCCACCGGCGAGTCCTTCACCGGCGCCGAGATGGAGCGCTGGGCCTACCGCCGCCCGTTCGACCTGGTCGAGATCGAGAACGCGCACTACGTCCTCAACGCGGACTACGTCACCACCGAGGACGGCACCGGCATCGTCCACCAGTCGCCCGCCTTCGGCGCGGACGACCTCGCGACCTGCCGCAAGTACGGCCTGCCGGTGGTCAACCCGGTCCTCGCCGACGGCACCTTCGCCCCCGAGGTCCCGCTGGTCGGCGGCCAGTTCTTCAAGAAGGCCGACGAGGCCCTGGTCGCGGACCTCAAGGAGCGCGGCCTGCTCTTCCGCCACCTCCCGTACGAGCACAGCTACCCGCACTGCTGGCGCTGCCACACCGCGCTGCTCTACTACGCGCAGCCGTCCTGGTACATCCGCACCACCGCGGTCAAGGACGCCCTGATCCGGGAGAACGAGGCCACCAACTGGTACCCGGAGACCGTCAAGCACGGCCGCTTCGGCGACTGGCTGAACAACAACATCGACTGGGCGCTCAGCCGTAACCGCTACTGGGGCACCCCGCTGCCGATCTGGCGCTGCGAGGAGGGCCACCTCACCTGCGTCGGCTCGCTGGCCGAGCTCTCCGAGCTCACCGGCACCGACCAGAGCGAGCTCGACCCGCACCGCCCGTACATCGACGACGTGACCTTCGCCTGCCGCGAGTGCGGCGGCGCCTCGACCCGGGTCCCCGAGGTCATCGACGCCTGGTACGACTCGGGCTCGATGCCCTTCGCCCAGTACGGCTACCCGTACCAGAACAAGGAGCTGTTCGAGAAGCGCTACCCGGCGCAGTTCATCTCCGAGGCGATCGACCAGACCCGTGGCTGGTTCTACACGCTGATGGCGGTCGGCACCCTGGTGTTCGACAAGAACAGCTACGAGAACGTCGTCTGCCTGGGCCACATCCTGGCCGAGGACGGCCGCAAGATGTCCAAGCACCTGGGCAACATCCTGCAGCCGATCCCGCTGATGGACCAGCACGGCGCCGACGCCGTCCGCTGGTTCATGGCCGCCGGCGGTTCGCCCTGGTCGGCCCGCCGGGTCGGCCACGGCACCATCCAGGAGGTGGTCCGCAAGACCCTCCTCACCTACTGGAACACCGTCGCCTTCCAGGCCCTGTACGCCCGCACCGCCGGCTGGTCCCCCTCGGCGGCCGATCCTGCCCCGGCCGACCGCCCGCAGCTGGACCGCTGGGTCCTCTCCGAGCTGAACACCCTGGTCCGCGAGGTCGACGCCGCCTTCGAGGCGTACGACACCCAGCGCGCCGGCAAGCTGCTGTCCGGCTTCGTCGACGACCTGTCCAACTGGTACGTCCGCCGCGGCCGCCGCCGCTTCTGGCAGGGCGACGCGGCCGCGCTCGCCACCCTGCACGAGGCGCTGGAGACGGTCACCCGCCTGATGGCCCCGATGACCCCGTTCATCACCGAGCAGGTCTGGCAGGACCTGGTCGTCCCGATCGCCGCGGACGCCCCGGCCTCGGTCCACCTGGCCACCTGGCCGCAGGCGGACGAGTCGCTGATCGACACCGACCTCTCCCGGCACATGGCGCTGGTCCGCCGCCTGGTGGAGCTCGGCCGGGCCACCCGCGCCGAGTCCGGCGTGAAGACCCGTCAGCCGCTGTCCCGCGCGCTGATCGCCGCCCAGGGCTGGGACGAGCTGCCCGCCGACCTGCGCGCGCAGATCGCCGAGGAGCTCAACGTCTCCACCCTGGAGTCGCTCGCCGAGGTCGGCGGCTCGCTCGTCGACACCAGCGCCAAGGCCAACTTCCGCGCCCTGGGCAAGCGGTTCGGCAAGGGCGTGCAGGACGTCGCCAAGGCGGTCGCCGCCACCGACGCCGCCCGCCTGGCCGCCGAACTGCGCGCCGACGGCGAGACCTCGGTCGAGCTGAACGGCGAGCAGGTCGCCCTCTCCCCGGACGAGGTGATCATCACCGAGACCCCGCGCGAGGGCTGGGCCGTCGCCAACGAGTCCGGCGCCACCGTCGCCCTCGACCTGGCCATCACCCCGGAGCTCAAGCGGCTCGGCGTCGCCCGCGACGCCATCCGCCAGATCCAGGAGGCCCGCAAGAACTCCGGCCTCGACGTCGCCGACCGGATCGTCCTGCGCTGGCGGGCCACCACCGAGGAGACCGCCGAGGCCATCGCCGAGCACGGCCCCCTCGTCGCCGAGGAGGTCCTGGCCACCGACTTCGCCGCCGGCACGGCCGACTGGGACTCCGAGACCTTCGCCGACGAAGCCCTCGGCCTCGCCTTCCAGCTCCGCAAGGCCTGACCCGCTCCGAAGCCGCCGTCACCCCGCCCGGGGCGACGGCGGCGTCGCCGTACCCGCGCGCCCCGGAAGTGGAGTCACCACCTGTATCGGATACACAGAGTACGCGTCCGACGACAATGCCATTGTAGATCTCGGTGGTCTCAGTATCATTAAAAGGTGGGGTGGGGGGGTGGGGGTGTG